>CANGHE010000018.1 GCA_947453545.1 Flavobacteriia bacterium | reverse complement strand
GTCAAATACCTTGTCTTTGTATGAGAATATCATCATTTTATGTGGTCACTATAAAGGAGTTGATGAACGTGTTAGAGAAATGTTTATTACCAAAGAGGTTTCTATTGGTTCATATGTACTTTCAGGTGGTGAACTTGCAGCAGCGGTATTGACAGATAGTATTATTCGACTATTACCAGGTGTTTTGAATGATGAAACATCCGCGTTGACAGATAGTTTCCAAGATAATTTACTTTCTCCACCTGTATATACCAGACCACCGGAATATAGAGGTAACAAAGTACCTGATGTATTGCTTTCAGGAAACTTTGAGTTGATAGAAAAATTCAGAGAAGAAAAAGCGTACGAACGCACAAAATTGCGCAGACCGGATTTGTTAAATAACCAAGATAATTTTTAACCAATGGACATAGAAGAAGTATTATTGAGTGGGGGAACTATTTTATATCCTACTGATACAGTGTGGGGAGTAGGATGTGATGCTACGAATGAAGAAGCTTGTCAGAAAATTTTAAAATTAAAAAAACGTCCAGAGGACAAGAGTTTTATAGTTCTTGTTGATAGTATTCAAATGCTTGAAAAATATACAATCTCTTTTCCTGAGGTGTGTTATGATTTGATTGATTACGCTGTCAGGCCATTGACTATCATTTATCCAAATGCAAAAGGATTGGCTCCGAGTGTTTTGGCCAAAGATGGCTCTGTTGGAATTCGTGTTACCCAAGATCCTTTTTGTATCAAGTTGATTCGTACCTTGAAAAGACCTATTGTATCAACTTCTGCTAATATTTCTGGTGAAAAAACTCCGATTTTGTTTGAGCAAATTTCTCAAGCAATCAAAGAAGGAGTAGATTTGGTGGTTCCTGCACACGTAAAAACAAATGCACAACCTTCTCAAATCATTAAAATAGGGGAGGATAGTTCCATTAAGATAATTAGAGAGTAGAAGAATTGAGAATAATTATTTTCATTTTCATTTTCATTTTCATTGCTTTTATTATAGACTCTTGTTCTACTAAAATAGAAAGTAAATACGAGTATAATGGATGTGTTGTATTTCGTTTAGATACTGACGGAAGAACTTGTTTTCAGTATAATAATTGCGAAATATGCGCTGAGTATTCTGGCATAAATGATGGATTTCATTCATACATACATTTCGGAAAAAATAAAGTTGTAACAATTTATATTGGAGATGGTTATTTATATAAGAAAAATAAATCATCTAAATTTAAGCTAGTTGATGAATTGATTGTTGGTGAGCTAGATAGTGTAAATGTTTATCAAAATTATTTCCCAATTGAATATGAAAAGAATTATAATTCTAATACTTCGACCAAAGTAAAGTCTACAATTCTTAATTCAAGAAAAATGTATTGGTGATTTTCTGTTATTAACATTGTTGACCAACAACCTTAGTATTTTATGAGAATTTACTTTTTATAGTTATTCCTGTTTTTTCAATCCTTATTTTTATGAATTATAAATAAGGTAATTTAGTTAATGATAAAATTTGAAGATTTAAAGAAGGATATACCAGCAAGTATTGTTGTTTTTTTAGTTGCTTTACCCCTTTGTTTGGGGGTTGCTTTAGCAAGTGGTGCACCTATTATTTCTGGTATAATTTCGGGAATTATTGGTGGAATTGTAGTTGGTATAATTAGTCGTTCGCATATCAGTGTGAGTGGTCCTGCTGCTGGTTTGACTGCGGTTGTGTTTGCAGCAATCCATCAGTTGGGAGATTTCCAAACTTTTTTAATGTCTGTTATTATCGCAGGGGTAATACAGATTATTGGTGCATATTTACGTGCGGGCTTTATAGCAAATTATGTACCGACAAGTGTGATTAAAGGACTTTTGTCTTCTATAGGTATTATATTAGTATTGAAACAGATACCACACGCATTTGGGTATGATGGTATTGCGGAGGAAGATTTCTCATTTGTGCAATCAGATAATGAGAATACATTTTCAGAATTATTGAATATTTTCAATTACTTTTCATATGGAGCAATCACAGTTAGTGTGTTGTCTATTTTGATATTAATTTATTGGAAAAAAATTCCGTTTGCTTGGTTAAGAAATATTCCTGCTTCTTTGTTTGTGGTGGTTTTTGGTATCGTTATCAATGCAGTATTTAATCAATTTGTACCATTCTTAGTTATTCATGAAGATCATCTCGTCTCGATACCTAAAATTGATAATATTAACTCCCTTTTTACATTTCCAACTTTTTCGTCTTTAGCAAATTACAATGTTTGGACAGTAGGGGTTAGTATCGCTATGATTGCATCCTTGGAAACATTATTGAATTTAGAAGCGGTTGCTAATATTGATCCTCACAAACGCAAAGTTTCGCCTAATAGAGAATTATTAGCGCAAGGATATGGAAATTTGGTTTCTGGTTTGATTGGTGGTATTCCAATTACTTCCGTGATCGTTCGTAGTTCGGTGAATATCAATGCGGGAGCAAAAACAAAAATGTCTACGATATTACACGGTGTATTATTAATCATAAGTGTGTTTTTACTGACACCATTGATGAATAAAATTCCATTAGCTTCCTTGGCTGCCATTCTAATTCTAACAGGTTATAAACTCGTAGAGATTAAAACATTTAAGTCTAAATTTAAAAAGGGCTGGAATCAATTTATTCCTTTTATTGTAACCATTATTGCGATTTTATTTTCAGATTTGTTAGTAGGTATTCTAATAGGTTTAGGGGTAAGTATTTTGTTTTTATTGAAAAGTAATTACCGTAATCCTTTTAAAATCAAGACAGAGAAAATGAACGTGAAGGAGACTATTACGATTGAATTGCCTAATCAGGTTTCATTTTTAAATAAAGCATCGATTAAAAACACTTTATGGAAATTGCCACCGAATTCCAATGTAATTATTGAAGCACGAAATAGTGATTATATAGATGAAGACATATTAGAAATCGTGAATACTTTTAAAGATACAATCGCTGTTGAAAATAACATTCAATTGAATATCTATGGATTTAAAGAAAAATTCCGCATTGATGATCAAATACAGTTCGTTAATGTAATTGATAAGTCTGAGCAAGAGAAATTGACATCGCACGAAGCATTAGAAATTTTGGTTAATGGTAATCAAAGATTTGCTTCAGGTGAATTTTCTGAAAAATACCTCAACGAACAAGTTATAGCTACCTCACATCACCAACATCCAATTGCTGTAATTGTTTCTTGTATTGACTCTCGAACAAGTCCTGAATTAATATTCGACTTAGGAATCGGTGATTTGATTTCTATTCGTATTGCAGGTAATATTATCAATAAGGAAATTGTTGAAAGTATTGAATTTGCTTGTAAAAAAATTGGAACGAAGTTAATTGTAGTACTAGGTCATTCCAATTGTGGAGCTGTTACTTATGCTGTGAATTCTGGTACAGAGGCTTTTGAATCCATTACCTCTAAGATTCAGCATTCCATAGAAGCTTGTAAGTGTACACCTGAACTAATTAAGGATAATCCTGATGAATTAGATAAAGTGATTAAAGCAAATACCAATAATTCAATTACAGAAGTATTGATAAGCAGCTTGTATTTGAATGAAGAAATTAAAAATAGAAATATTACTATTGTTTCTGGATTCTATGATACTAGAACTGGTTTGGTTGATTTTATAGAATTTTAATTCTATTAAACATTACTTACGAAGTATTTTATCTAACGCTCTTCCTTTTGCTAATTCATCTACAAGTTTGTCCAAATAACGAACTTGTTTAGTTAGTTTGTTTTCTATTTCTTCAATGCGATAACCGCAGATAACTCCTGTAATTAAATGTGCATTTGGATGAAGGCGAGCATTCTGGAAGAACGTTTCAAAGTTGGTGTTTTTTGAAATTAAATTTTCTTGTTCTTTTTCAGTATAACCAGTTAACCATTCAATTACAGTGGTAAGTTCCTCCTTTGTTCTATTCTTTTTAGTAATCTTAGTTAAATAAAGAGGATACACAGTACCAAAAGACATTGTTGCTATTCTATCATTGTGTTTTTCTATTGCAGTCATTGGTTTATGATTATGAAAAGGAAGTAGATGTTTCAAATATAGTAAAATCTAAATGTTCGACTATTTAACTTAATCAAATTCTAACTTCTTTTAATACTAGAAGTTAGATTAACATTTTCTAAATAATTATATTTGTGATTATCAGTTCAGTTCCGTTTTTAATAAAATTTAGATTTTGTAGATGAAAATTATTGACACAACAAATTTTGACTATACCGATTTTGAAGATGAGATTGTTTTAGTAAATGTTAATAAGGGTGTATATTATTCATTATTGAATGATGCACCAATAATTTTCCGTTTTTTTCTTAATGGGTATGAAATTGAACGTCTTAAATCTGAAATATCTTCAACTTTTGGTGAGGTTCACCTAAATATGTTGAATGAATTTCTTGAAGTATTGATTAAACAACAGATTCTTATTAATCTTGAGCCCTCTATAAGGGAAGATGTATTAAATAAATTTTCTTTTGATACCCTATCTGAAAATCCTAGATATACAATTGAAATTCAAGATGATATTAGTGATTTAATTAAATTGGATCCTATTCATGATATTTCACCAGAACAAGGTTGGCCTAATAAAAGTCAAGATAATTAATGTTTTGGCAACTTACGGAAAAACTTGCAATTGAAATCGTTGCTCCCATTAGTATATTAGACACATTAAAAAGCAGCTTGTTACTTCAAACAAGCACTACCATAAGTACACAAAGGATTATACAGTTGGAATGGAATGAAGTATACTACACTACTTATTATCAAAAATATTGGAAAAAAAAGTATGGAGAGAAAGATAATGTAGTTGCGAATAATTATGATGGTTTTTTTCTAATTGGGAATGGATTTTTTCTAAATTATTCAATATCATCGGACAAATCATATTTTTTTATTTCGGATAATCTAATTTTAGATTATTTAGTATTTAGTTATCCTTTTTCAAAATTACTTGTTTATTTATTAAATAGGGAGGGGTACAGTCCTATACATGCAGCAGTGATTGGAAATAATAGTGGTTTTGTAATGATACCTGGAAAACAATTTTCTGGGAAATCAACAACGGCTGCAACTTGGGTTTTGAATGGTGGTTGTTTACTTTCTGATGATACTTGTTTTGTTAATCCAAATTATGGAAATTATTTTTTTGGTCATTATCCAAGTTTGAGATTGAGAGAAAAATCATTTCCTTTATTTGGTGATAAATTAGATAGAAATAAATTGAAACAAAAAGATCAATCTAAATATTTCTATTTGTTGCAAGAACAAATACCTCAGCAATTTACACCTATAGCCTCAATCAAAGCAATTTTTTGTTTAGAACTTCATGAGGACAAACCAAGTTATGAAATTGTGAATCCGTCTACTGGTTTTAACTATTTAGCCTCATCTTTTGCCTTTTCATCTCAGCATGGAGCTGATAATCGATTATGCATAAAAACAATGAGGTATTTAGTAACTGAATTACCTATTTATAAAGTAAAATTATCACCTAATTTAGATTCTAATTTTTATTTCTTAGAGCAGTTAATAAGTTCAATTGATCCATTAGAATTGAAATAATTATTTTTAATTCATTGTTAGTTGGATATTGATTCAAATAATGTACCAACCCTCCTTCACAGTACAATGCATAATATAGTTCTTCTTTATTAAGATTATTAGTTTCGTTGTTAACGATATAATTCTTCCATTTTCCCATCCCATCTAATACAGCTTTGATTGGATTTTTAGGTACACATATCTCATCAATTATTTTCTTTTCTTGTTGTATAGTAGACTTGTAGAGATCGTATGTTTGCATGACGATCTTATATAATGAGTAGTTTGCATGTGAATAACTTAGTGTACTTTCAACTAAGTTTTTATATTGTTTAGGATCTTCTATAAGGTTTGTTAATTGTAATTTATATTCGTATTCATCATATGCTACAATTCCATTGATATTATGCTTAATATGAGTTGATATATAACTATTTTTTAATGTAATTACAGGTTTACCTATCCATTGACATTCCAACATAATTTTATCAAATGAACCATACGATAAAAGTGTTTGAGGATTACACAAAAGATGGTGTGATTGAATTGATTCACTCAAATTACTTGAAAAACCATAGTAGCTTATCCAAGGAAATTCTTTTATTTGAGTCAAAAATGTATCGTCTGCACCTGCTCCCCAAAATGAAAATGAATATTTCTTATTGCTTAAATTGGAATGCATTTCAATAAATTGAGGGTGCAATTTAAATGTATTGAGTGTACCTGCATGAAAAAGTTTAAATTCCTTTTTAGTATATGTATTTATAGGATTTATTAAATCAGGTAACTTAACTAAACTAGGTATGTTCAGTTTAAGAGATGTATGTTGAAGTGAATCAGTAGGTGTTAATGGATTGGAATAAATAAAAGCATCAGCAGTTTTGTAAATCCATTCTGGTACAACTTGTGGCAAAGTACAACCATTCACTTTTAGATTTACACAAATTCGTGATTCAATTTTCTCATTTGTCAAGAGAATGTAAAACTCATACAACGAAGGACAATTCCAATAATGTACTACGAGTAAATCTGCTTTTAAAAGAATTTTTTTTAATACATTTTTTGATGGTGTAATAAGTGTTTTAAGTCCTATTGCTACTGCAGATTTTAGTAATTCTGTACTTACACCCGATTCAAGTGAAATAACCAATGGGTCAGTTTTAATTCCTAATTTTTGTATTGTGGTTACCTCTGTTAAAATGTTAGACATTCCACCTCCATGCGTTATTTTAGGAATGATGTATACAATATTCATTTGAGTGTTTTTTTGCTTGATCGTAAAATTTCCATAATTTCATCTCGGTATGCTTGTTTGTAAATGATGGAAGTGTTTAACGTGTGAATACCCTTAATTAGTACAATATCATTTAAAAGTTCGTATTGATAGTTCTCTTGAATAATCTTTTTGAACCAAGCATGATCTGAAGCGTATTTCCATTTTTCGTCAAAATAACCAAGATAAATAAAAAGTTCTTTTTTGAATAAAAATCCACCCGGTGTATATGCAGGGATAGGATTGTTCAAATCGTTAGATTTTAGCAATAATCCTCCTACTGAAATTAATTTAGTATTTGATTTTAAGTGATTTACTCTTAGTTCTAATGAATTAGTTGGCCAGATATCATCTGCATCAAGAAAAGCGATGGTGTCTCCAGTGCTTCTGTTTAATCCTAGATTTCTTGCATTTGCTATTCCTGATTCGAGTTGAGGTACGACTAAAATAGAGTTGAATTGGTTTAAATATGTGATTGTTCCGTCAGTTGAATTTCCATCTACTATAATTATTTCATAAGGTTTGAATGTCTGTTCTATAACACTTTGTAAACAACTTTTAAGTGTTTCAAGTGAATTTCGACAGATAATAATTACAGAAATTTTCATTAGTAAAAAAAATAGGAAGAATAATTTATGTTTATTTTATATTTAGATGAATTAATTCTTAAAATAACGTGTTTACAAATATAAACACAACTATTTCGTTTCCCATTGAAAAATTACTTTTGATAGTAACGATTGAATTTAAATGTTTATTAACTAGATTCGCATGTAATAAATAGCTATAGTGAAAACTGATTCGATTTTATCTACACAATTACTAATTGATAATAATTGTCAATTTTTATTAACATGCTGTATTACAGATTCAAGTGAAGTTTTTTTGTGTCATTGGAGAAAATGGAAAAAAGTACAAGACTTTGATTTGTTAGATTTTGAATCATTGATTTTAATTCCAATCTTCTATAAACAAGTTGAAAAATTTAATATAGTAGATGAAAATAAAGCACGTTATAAAGGTATCTATAAAAAGAGCTGGGTAAATACAGTTCAATTCTCTCAAGATATATTTTCCACTTTAGTTGAATTGAAAGAATTAAATATACCATTTTGGATTGTTGGAAGTATTGCTATTGAAAATATTTACTATAAAGACTGTGGCGTACTTCGATCAAATGGAGTGGAGATTATCATAAATAGTAAATCGATTAAACAAGTACTTGATTTTTTAATACAGAATGGTTATTGTTTTAAAGATAAAAAGGCATCAAATGAATTTTCGGTGACTAAATTATCGTATGGTAAACAATTGCAGTTAGTTAGTAAAATTGGATCTATACTTTATATTTCTATAGGTGGGTTTCCTTTAATGTTACATAATGAAGATTTTGAAAACAATCAAATTGATTTTAATTGGAATTTATATATCCTTCATACATTAAGGCCAGAATTAGAAGTACTTAGGTTAATTTTAAATTCATTTTTTGATAAATCTAAAAACCATTTATTGTGGATAATAAGTATCAAGAAAATCTTAGATTCTTTAAATACTACATTTGATTGGAAGTATTTTAACCAACTTGCAATAAAATATGAGGTTACAAATATTGTGGGAGTAAGATTGCAAATGCTAATACAAAATAATATTAATTATATACCAATTGAGTATAAAAACCAGTTATTAAATATAGATTCCTCCTTTAATCTAGCATTACTAAAATTTCAAAATAAACACACAAAAATTGAAATTTTTAAATTTAATAGCTTGATTTATAAAAAAATGAAACAAGGAACAGATGTGAGTTGGTTTGAATATTTAAAAGTGATTTTTAATAGTGTGTCTTTTATTGATATACTATCCAGGATACTCAAGAAGAGGTAATATTAGAGTATTTTAACATAATCAATCGATTTCTTGTATTAAATCTGGGCGACGCTTTCGCAAAATAATCTTTTGACTTCTGGTCATAATCGGATTCTTCTGAAATGCGATATAACTGAATATCAATTGATAAAACAAAATTCCATAGTTTGATTCACCAAAAATCCCAAATTCAGTTACTGAATTGATAATTAAAGGGATAAGCATACAGTAGAGCATTAATCGTACTTCATCATTTTCTTTGGCTATTGCTTTAAATGTAAATGCCATCTGAAATATCACAATAGTTAACCCAACAAACCCTAGATTAATAAGTACTTGCATAAAGGTATTATGGGTCATTTTCCCCGCGTATGTATTCGCACTTTGAAAGGCATCTGTATAGTCAATACGCATAAAACCAAATCCTAATAATGGTTCTCTTGGAAGTCCTTCATTAATTAAAGCAGTCCAGAATGGTAAGCGACCAGTCATACTTAATACTTCCTCCATACGCTCACTGTCACCATCTTTAAAAATGATTTTATTAATTGCATAAGGCGCAATTGCTAGTATTAATGTAACAATACCAATTTTCATCATTTTCAAACGCGGACTATTCATTTGATTGATGTGGAAACCAATAATTAAAAACGCACCAATAAGGGAAGAACGAGACCCCGTTTCATATAAGGCATAAAATAAGATTAACAACTTGAAGATTGTCCATCCAATATGGTGTTTACGATAAAAGTCAAATAATAATCCGGCAACTCCAATACCACAAAGCATTCCCAACTCATTTGGATTCATAAAGTATCCTCCAAGTCGTGCTTCTTCTCCACCATTGGTTAATCGATAAAATACATCGGGATTTACCCACATACCAATCACAAAAACTAATATCAGTATGAAAGAGGTATTTCCAATTAGATTATATAATCGTGTTTGATGTCCAGGAAAAAAATCATCTAATATGTATATACTCTTAACGAAAAAGTAACAAAAGAACAGAGTTTGAGTAGTCATAAACCATTGAAGTGCACTATACCCAACATCTGTACTCCAAAGAAAGGATAGAAATCCTAAGAATAAATAAAGTATATAGAATAGGGGAGATAAGGTGTTCTTCAATTTTAAATTATCTACAGCTCCGTAATCTAAAATTTTCTTATATAAAGCATAACTAGCAAAAAGTACACCAATTCGCCCTACCAATTTTATAGCTCTCGTAATTACTACATTTTCACTCCAAGTAAAGAAACAAGCAGTCATTAATAATAAAATTAAAAACAACTGAAAATTAATTTTCTTTAAAAATTTAGAGTGATCCTTCATACTTATTTATATAACTGATCGAATGATTCAACAATATTTTTCCAAGCAAAACCTTCACTTACCATTTTTTGAGCGCATGGTTTGTAGGTCTCTAATTTCGTATTTTGCCACTCTGTAAAGTACGAATTTATGGCATCTTCAATTGCTGTGATATCTTCATTTGCAACAACTTTACCTGCATGATATTGCTCTACGTAAGAATGTATATTGGTAGCAATACTAACTAAACAAGGAATACCTAAATTTGCTGCTTCTAATACAGATGTTGGTAATCCTTCATTTCTAGAAGTATGAGCAAAAACAGACATTTGTGCAATAAGATTGTCTTTTTCTTCACCATATTTACCTCCATAAAGTTGTGTTTCCTTTTCGATCGAATGTTGTCGTGCTAATTGTTTTACTTTTTCATTTTCTCCTTCTCCAATTAACCACAAAGTAAAAGGAATACCTTTTTTCTTCACTATACCTAACGCCTCGATTAATAGGTCTAATCCTTTTGTATATACGTCTAATCTTCCAACAAATCCAATTGTAAAAACTTCATTTTTTTTAGTTGAATTATGAATAAATGCTGACGCTTCGAATCCATAGGGTAATAAGAATGATTTTTTATTTGAATAGAAAGAATTCAAACCCTTAACTTCACTTTCTCCTAAGGAATGAATTTTTTTGGCAAAATCCAATACTTTCTTTTCAAAGAGGTAATAGTATATTTTTTTTGTCCAATTACTTCTTTGCATTGCAATTTGGTTGTATGCACCATGTGGAGTAAGTACAAAAGGAATGTGATGTTTATGTAAAAATCGTGCTAGGGAAGCATAAATTGGAACCCATCCTCCATGTAAATGAACAACAATATCATTTTGGGAAGCAATCAACTTTTTCTTTAATTCACCATCAATTTTAAATGGATTCTTATAAGCTTGAAATAATTCTGTTTTAAAATTTCTTTCTCCATAATCATGTACCGGATTTTTAGTAATTCCCCAAACGCTTACATTCTTTTTTGCAATCGTTTGGTAAGTTGCTAACTGATAAACAACTTTATTTACCCCATTCATGCGATCAGGATTTGCTTTACCAAGAATTAAATGAACTATTTCCATAAAACGAAATCTTTTTTAATAAGCACAAGTTGCCAATAGCTTAGTGTAATAATTTGTGAGATAGTTAATCCTACAATTGCTCCATTAATACCCCAGTTTTTTAATAGATAATCGAAACTAAGAAGACTAAGAATAAAAGAAATTACATATCCAACGAAAAACAACTTATTTAATACCAACATGCGAATAGATAATCGAATAGGATAGCCAATAAAAATAAACACATAAAGGATACACATTCCTTTAACGATATAAGCATAACTCACAAAACTTTTTCCTCCTGCTAATTGAATTACTTGTTCTGAAAAAATGAATAAAAGCGTTAGTACAAGGCCAAATAGTAAACTTGATTTTTTGGTAATTCCTTTCAAATATTCTCGTGCATTTTCAGAAGATTCAACATACCTGCGAGAAGCTTCAGGTAAAACATAGTTTTCAAAAGTCTGCAAGATTAAATTGAGAATACCAAAGAGAGATTGAACTAAACGAAAAGCTCCCAATGCTTTCACACCTAGATATACTCCTGATGTTACAATAAACAAATTACTTGCCCACCATTGTGTTATAGTTGTCAATACGAGCCATTTAGCTTGGTGAAATTGTAATCCAATCAATGAACTATAACCTGAAAATGAATTTCTTCCAAATTGAAATAATAAAAGCGAAAAAAGGATAGCAGGTAAATATGCAATACCTAATAAATATAAAATGTAACTGAATGAATTAATCTTAGTTATGTAGCAAAAAGTTAGTAAACCAACTTGTGCTAAAGTTGCTGTAAAATCTATAATAAAAGCTTTATTTACCTCCGCTTTTGCTAAGAATACTTTCCTGAAATAATCATGTAATACAAACCCTATAAATAATAAACTAGCAGGGTAAATAGTTGTTTTTAATTGTTTTAGATAAGGAATGTTACTATTCAATAGTAAATAACTGCTTAATAAAATTATTGCTAGAGCAGATAGCTGAATTAAGAAAGTAAATCCAAGATAAGATTGTTTATCTGTTACTTTTCCCAAAGACACTTGTAATGGTTGTATAACAAGGGAATTTAGGATGCTGATTACCCCAAAATTGAATAATGTTATGGATGAGTAAATACCAAAGTCTAAAGGGGTTAAAAGACGAGCAAGTAAAATAGTAATTAAAAAGCTTCCTCCACTAAAAACCGCTTGATCTGCTAATACTACGGTATTTTTGTTGAGTTTAGTTATCATATCTTTTAAGTAACTTATTTAATCCAATCAATTTAAAGAATGATTTCTCTTTGGTGTAAACATTTAATTCTTTTAACAAACTCGGATTATAATCGTACCTATTCAAAATGAAGTACATAGAAGGAAATGCAAATTCCTCTTTTAATAATTCTGTTTCAAAAATTCTTCTTTTAGGCGTTAGACGTGCGTCTAATACCAATAGGTTAACATCTGAAATACTCATTAATAGCTTTGCCTTCGTTTCAGTGTCCAAGGTTTCATTAAGTATTATTATTAAATCGAATTGTTCTTTAAATTCATCTAATAACGTAATCATTTTACTCTTGGTATAAGTATTGTATTTTGAACTTGTTAATGTCTTAACTTCAATGTCCTCATAAATGATGGATTGTTCATCTTGGTACGAATTGAAAAGTTCTAGTTGATTAGCTACATCTAACAATAATACTTTACGGTTCTGAGCAGCAAATGCTTTTGCCAAATAAAAAGCATTATACCCAACTCCTGCAACTAAGCGATATGCACTAAAACAAAGTATGGATTTATCTTTAACAAGGCCTTTTATCTCTAATTGTAATGCCTCCTTTAAAAAATGTTTCATTTTCTCATCGCCACGTTTTAACTTAGGGGTTAATAAAGCAATTGGAATGGTAGAATTACTTTCAATAGTAAATACATCATTTACTTTTGCTTTAACTTGATGTACAATAAAAATAAACAGTATAGCTCCGAACATACCCAATATTGCTCCGATAATAATAATAATAGTTCTATTCGGGGAGACAGGTTCTAACGGAATTTCACCAGGTGATATAATTTTATGGAATGCCATTTTTGCCGCAGCAGCGATTTCAGCTTCAATTTTTTTCTCGTTTAAGAAATTATAAGTCTGTTGGTAAATATTGAACTCCCTATTTAAATCGTTTAAAACACGTTCTTTCTCAGGAACGCCAATAAACACTTTTTCTGCTTCTGATATATCAGAACGAAGGTTTCTATTTTTTGTCTCTAAGTTTTTACGTGTATTAGAAATACTTTCTAATAAATAACGGGATAAGTCGTCAATTTTGTAATCAATTACTTTTACTCGTTCATCATTAGGTGTAAATACGAGTAATAAATCTTTTTTCTCTGCTTGTAAATCCTTGATTTTTTTAATTATTTCAGTAGATAACAAATCTGTAAATGCTTCAAAATTAGGTGCGAGATCTAAAAATCTATTTTTCCCTTCTTTTACATATTTTTCTAAATCTCTAATTGCTTGCAAACTCATATTTAAATTTGTTTGCTGTATTTTTAATTCGGAAACTTTACGTAAATCTGTTTCTGTTTCTTGAATGATATTTGTAATTCTACGCTTATCTCGGTAACTCTGAATATCATTTTCTGAATTAGCTATTTTATTAATAGTATTATCTATTTGTTTATTTAAGAACTCAACGGTCATGTGTGCCGCTTTGTATTTCGTTTCTATGTAATCTGCTATGTATTCTTGTGCGATTTTATTTACTATTTCAGAAGCTTTCTCAGGATTTGAGTTTTTATAGGTAATTCGTAAGATCGGAACATCTTTGTCTACTGGGGTAACAGTTAAATTTTTATTAATGTTTTTGAATATTTTTTGAGGACTAAATATTTCAAATTTATAATGGTCCATAATATGTAATCCTGGATTTGTCTCAATCAAATATTCATTTAAAGAAATCACAAAAGTTCCAAATTCGGTATTTAAAATATCTCCTAATTCACCTCTAATTTTTTGCTTTGTTATAGGTAATGTAAGTTCGTAGAATTGTTTGTTTAGTATTTGAATATCAAAACGTTTGTCATATGCTTCCTCTGAAAGATTAAAATATTTAATAGTAAAAGGTGAATTTTTATATAATTCAACAGATTTAATTTTTCCAACACGAAATATTTCAACGTTGAAATCTAAATCATCAATTACTTTGTTAAGTAATACTTGTGATTTTAAAACTTCGATTTCAGCAGCAATTTTGTTTGCACTTGAAAAAACTTCTAATTCTTTGAAAAGATTTACGCTAGGCACTCCCTCATCAAGTTCTGCTAGTTTTAATTTAGCTGTACTTTCATACATTGGAGTTGTATAATTCAGATATATTTTAGCCATAAATACAGAAACTATCATGGCTAATATGATTAGAGGTAGTCCTCTTAAATAAGGTTTTAATAGACGTAGGTTTTCTTTCATTATTTATTTCCTACAAGTTTATATAATATTGCGAATGCCGATATTGTTGCTGTAAATGGAACGATGGTTGATATTCGCTTATCGAAATCTTTATGCCATTTAGAATTAACGACCACTATATCTCCTGGATTAAGATAGATATTTTTACTATTATAATCACCTGATTTTGTTAAGTTAATGTTGCTTATTATTGTTTCATCATTCTCTTGTCTTATTATTTTGATGTATTTTAAATCTGCATAATATTCAAAACCACCTGTTTTAGATATTATTTCAAATAAGGTATTTCGCTCTTTATCGATGACAATAGTTTGAGGAGCTTTTACTTCACCTAGAACTGTAATTTCTTTATTTAAAACTTTTACATCTATAATTGGATTTACTAACCAGTTAGAAAGATATTGATAAAGGGTATCTTTTAGTTGAATTGTAGTATATCCAACCACTTTTTTTGATCCAATTTTAGGTATTTCAATATTTCCTTGAGCATCAACCATTAACCATTTACCGTATATCTCATTCGAATTATAAACTCCATATATTGATCCGACACTTAATTCATCTTGCCCCCATACACTTATACTTATTTTATCATTTTTTCTTATTTTATATTGATAATCAGGATTATACTGAAATGTAGGGTTTAAATCTTTAACAGTGTTTTTACGAAGTTCAGGTGTTTCCATCATGATGTTTTTTGTAACACATGAACTAATTAAGAAAATGATAAGAATAGAGTATATAAAACGCATTTATTTTTTAAAAAATCGTTTGATTAAATTAGGTTTATTTCGTTCCATAAAATCTTTAACTTCCCCAATTTTTTGAAGTACGTCTTTGATTTTTTTTAATTCATCTTCACCTTTTTGTAAATAGTCAAAAGCACCTTGTTTTAACATGTTTACTGCTGTTTGAATACCTTCTTGTCCTGAGACTACAACAACAAAAATGTCGGGATTATATCTTTTAATTTTATTTAAAACCTCTTCACCGGTAAAATCATCCATTCGATAGTCCAAAAAAACAACATCTGGGTTTTCTTGTATTGAATTTAATAAATCTGTTCCGCTTTCAAAAATAGAAATGTCTTCGCATCCAATATTTATTAATTGTTGTTTAAATAAGGTTAAGTAAAAAGTGTCATCATCTACAACAAAAATCTTATATTCATTCATTACTAAATATACTTTAAAACAGTTAAAATAATTTTCACAAAACTAATAAAAAAAAAATGAAATTAGGATTTCTTCTTTTGGTGTTTAACTAACTGTATTTCTGTTAATTAATTGTATGTACGTATTTATAATTATTTTAATGTATAAATGTTTGGTTTTTAGTTTTATAATCAAAAATAAATATTAAATTTATGATCTTATTATCCTGATTAAATATTATAATCAGATTGTTTATGTGTTATTTTACTGTTAACTAGTTGTTTAATTTAATTATATGATTAAAAATTCTACTTTTTTATTTTTTTGTTTTATATCATTTTTGACATGTAATACATTATATGCTCAATTGTCCTGCCCGCAAATTGATAAACGTAATAATGGTAATGGTCAGTGGGCAAGTGCACCTGGTGACTTTAGGCCAACTTTTACACAGAATAATCCTGTAAATTTAAATGTTTCAGGTACAAATTATCAATTTGTAAAAGTTAATCCAAACACCAAGACGGGAGATTTAACAATTAAATGGGATAATTTGAATGTTAATAATATTCCAGTAATTACTAAGGTTTGGCATACTGACCTTTCTGGTAAAACTTTACTTTTATCGACAGTTTTTGGTCCGCCGGCACCAGTTAAATCAGGTGAAGATAAGGCAATTTATTGTTTTTACGGAACTAATTTACCTACTATTGGTACTTTAAGCATAGAATTTACTGATCCGATCACTGCTAAACCTTTATATTTTTGTTCATTTGATGCTAAAAAATTGGAATATGTAAGCAATCCAGTTATTACTGATGCGTCCCCTACTATTCTTAAACAACCACTTTCTAAAACAGAAATAGGAGATGGTTCTACTTCTTTTTCTGTTGTAGCGAATGATTCATATAGCTACAGGTGGCAATTATCTAATAATGGAACATTATGGACAGATATTAATGGTGGTGATTTTATTGTTTCTAATGGTATTCTTCAAGTAAGTAATAGATTGAAGTATAATAATTACTCATTTCGTGTTGTATTATCTAACTTGTATGGTTCAGTAACTTCTTCTAGTGCTTTATTAACAATTGATAATTTACCTACAGTTGCTTTTGATGGAGCTACGAAAACGTGTGATGTCGACTTATTATCAGGAGTTAAGGTTAATTTAACAGGTATTTCTCCTTGGTCGATAACTTATAAAGTTAATAATGATGCTCCAATAACTATAACAGGTATAGCAACTCCTTCTCATACACTTCCAGTTCATAGTTCTTCTGATATTACATTAACTTTACTATCTGTATCAGATAAAAAATATTCTAATGCTAACATTGCTAACAATATTTACAACGCTTATGCAACACCTTCAATAGATATTAATAATATTAACGCATTAGAGAATGAAACTAATGTTAATTTGGATTTTACTACTTCAGGATCTCCTGATAAATATAATTTAACATCTATTGGAAATAGTATTTCTGGTTTGACATCTATCATTAATTCTATTTCATCATCTACAATTCAAACACAATCTTTAGTTGTAGGTAACTATAATTATTCGATTGTGGTTACTAATACATATTCGAATTGTATTTCGAAGTCTAAAACATTTTCAATAGTTGTTACTGAAAAACCACTTTCATTTAAAACACAGCCAACATCAATGACATATTTAGAAAATGGGGTAGCTCGTTTTGGATCTTCTTCATTGAATTCAAAGAATTATGAATGGCAAGTTAAAAATAGTTATACTAATAACTGGGTTAAGCTATCAAGCACGGGTGATTTTACGATTACTAGTGACAGCTTAATTATTCAAAATAGAAAAAATCATAATGGAGAAGTTTATCGTGTTGTCTTGTCAAACAACTCTTCAGTTTTAGCCTCAAATGAAGTTGTTTTAACAGTCGATAATTTACCTACAGTTGCTTTTGATGGAGCCACAAAAACCTGTGATGTCGACTTGTTATCAGGAGTTAAGGTTAATTTAACAGGTATTTCTCCTTGGTCGATCACATATAATGTTAATAATGATTCTCCTATAACTATAACAGGTATAACAACCCCTTCTTATACAATTCCAGTTCAAAGTTCTTCTGATGTTACATTAACTTTACTTTCTGTAAACGACAGCAAGTATTCAAATTCAACAATTAATAATAATATTTTTAACTCATTTGTTACACCATTAGTTCAAGTTAAAAATATTACTTGCTTAGAAAATGACACTAACATAACATTTAACTTTACTACGTCTGGTTCACCTGATACATATACATTGTTAGCATCAGGAAATGCTTTACCTGGTTTATCATTGTTAGAGAATGACATAAATTCAACTATTATTAAGATACAACCACTTACTGTTGGAATTTATAATTATACATTAAAAGTATCGAATTTAAATACTGGATGTGAATCTTCTACTGTGCCTTTTACTATTAGTGTTTTGGAAAGCCAAGTTTCATTAATTATGCAACCACTTGATACTTCCTTTTTCTTATTAGATGGAACAGCATCAATTTATGCCTCTGCTATTAATGCTACTAGTTATATATGGCAAAAATCGATAGATCAAGGGATAAATTGGTCTGTAATTGTAAATGATTCAGATTTCTTAATGTTTAAGGATAGTTTATTGATCAAAAATAGAATGGTACATTCTAAAGAAATGTACAGAATTATTTATTCAAATAGTTTAGGTTCAATTACTTCCAACCCGTCCTTATTGTATATTGAGCAAATGCCAGTAGCTTATTTCAAAAACACTGTACATTGTGATGTTGATATTGTAAAAGCTGTTCCAGTATTATTTGAAGGTTTGCCTCCTTTCGAATTAGTATATCAAGTGGAGGGTGTTCCAGGAGAGGAAGCTCATTTTGTTCCCAACATTAAAATGAACGTATATAATATTATTGTTGGTGGTCTTACAAAGCAAACAAATATTAAACTTTTGAAAGTAAACAATAAAAGACATGTTAATACAAATTTAACGAAAGATGCATTATTTACTTCGTATAAAAAAAACACAATTACTTCATTTATAGATACATTAATTGATGAGGAGAATAAACTAGTTTTTAAAACAACTGGTGATGCATATCAAATGTTTAGTGTGAAAAATGGAACTTCAATCTTCCCTAATTTTTCACCAATAAATAATGCAATAATTAAAGATAGTTCAGTAATATTTACTTTACCTAATACTGGTGAAACACCAGGAAAATACAACTTCGATATAACAATGAATCATACAAATGGTATTTGTTATAACTCTGCTAGGGTATACATAACTGCTATACAAAATAAGTTGGCTATTCTAACTCAACCAACTTCTCAATCTTATCTTGAGAACGGTAATGCTATTTTTACTCTAAAATCACAAAATTCAACTTCATATTTGTGGCAATACACTTTTAATGATGGTGCAACTTGGAATGATATATCTCAAGGTGGAAATTTTATTAAAGTTTCAAAGGATACTTTGGAGATTACAAATAGATTATTCTACAAAAACAATAAATTTAGAATTGTTTTATATGGGAAATATGAAAATGTAACTTCTAACTTTATTACACTAAATGTAGAAAGAAAACCAACTGCTTTTTTTGAGTCTACTAAAAAATGTTACTTACCTAACTCTAAGTCAACTTTAGTTTATTTAAAAGGAATAGCTCCATTTAAATTATCATATATCAATGAATTTGGTGTAATAAAAACAGATTCTAACATTACTAAAGATGTGTTTAATTTAATTGTTGATTCAACAGTAAATAAATTAAGATTATTATCAGTTTCTGATTCTAGATTCATTAATGTTACTTTGGATTCAAGTAATACTATTACCTTTTATAACAAACCCGTATATAGACCTTATTTTAAAACTGCATGTATAAAAGATTCATTAGTCGAGCTTTTATTTAGTGGAGGTAATCAACCAACTACGATGACAATTAAAGCAGGTGTTAATCCAATACCAGGTTTTGCAGGTTTAAATGATGTAACATTTCATCAAGGTTATAAATTAAATCTACCTAAAAAATTACCAATTGGTACCTATGGATTTGTGGTAGTTGGTAATAATGTTAATTGCAGTTCAGATGAAGTAAAGTTAAACTTGTCTATGAATACTATCCCGGTTATGAATGCATCAACCGATAAGACCTCAATTAACCAAGGTGATTCAGTAACATTAGTTGCTTCAGGCGCTGATGTTGTTAGATGGTCACCTGTGATTGGTTTAAACACTCCAACGGCTAAAACTGTTTACGCTAAACCTGATGTGACTACAATTTATACAATTTTCGGTTATCAAAATGGTTGTGTAGGTACAGATACCGTTAAAATTTCTGTTAATTCAATTCCTACTTCTTCAAGTTGTAATCCTTTATCATTATCTGTATTACAACAAGATATAAAAGCTGCATCTTGTAATAATGCGGATGGGCAAGTTACTTTTACAATTTCTGGAGGTTCTGCTAATAATAAATATAGAATTAGAAAGAAAAACAATGATGGATCTTTTACTACAATTACAACCCCAGCTTTTGCTCCTTTAAACAATCAATTAGACGAAACCAAAACAGTTACAATTCCAAATTTGTATAGTGGTACATATGATATTTTTACTTTTTGTGGTACAGATTCGAGAGTTACGAAGGTTTATAATTTTTCAATTTCATCACCATGTGATTCAGTTACTAAAGTTGACACGGTAAAAAACACACCAACACCTTCAACTAATTACACATGTGATGATATGGTATTGACTCTTGATAATACAGATATTAAGCCTATTACTTGTAATTATGATTTCGGTTCTGTCACATTCGCAATACAAGGTGGGTCACCTAATTTTACATATAGATTAAGAAGAAGAAACCAGGATAATAGTTATATCATTGTAACTAATCCTGTATATGTGTCAATAGGTAATAAGGCAAATGAAGTAAAAAGAATAACAATAGATGAGTTAACAGAAGGAGAGTATGAATTATATGTGTATTGTTCACAAGATGTAACATATTTCAAAAGTTTATCTTTCTATATATATAAAGAAGGGTGCCGTTCTTTGTTAAAAGATGTAATATCTTATTACTCATTTGATAAAAACAACAATGATTCACTCGCAAGGGCTACATCGCCAGTAGTTGTTGGAGCGGTAAAAGATGTCGATAATTATGGTAATTCGATGGCTGCTTTTAAAGTGTTTAATTCAAACGATCAACTAGCGTTTAAAGATTTTATCGATATTGATACAATGCGAGAATATTCTATTTCATTTTGGTATAAATTATTAGAAATGCCAAAATATAATGGTTCAACATTGATTTCCATTCCTAATGGAACACAAACACAGCGATTCGAAATAGTGGCTGATAAAAATGGATATTTAAAAATTCAATTTGGTAAGTCTATAAATTCATTTACACAGAATACATCATATAAATTCCAACCAAGTACTTGGAATCAAATTGTTATAACACATCGTCAAGACAGTAATATTGTTTTCGTGAATGATATTCAGGTAGCATCTTTTGTTTCTTCAGTTTTATCGGATAATAATACTGATGTTGTTGTTGGGTATGATGGTAAAAACAAATCATTGAAGTTTTTATTTGATGAATTTAAATTGTATGGAAAATCAATTTCGGTTCAAGATGTTAAGGATATGTATTATTCAGAAGTTAGAGAAAATTGCTCAGGTATTAGATTAGACATTGATGTATCTGAAAATAAATTGAAATTTGTGGTTCGTAATGGATCTGTTAACAATAAATACAGGTTGCGTAAAAAGAATAGCAGTGGAGTATTTGTTTCTGTTTACGATCAAACTTTCGTGTCTATCTATAATAAATTAGGTGAAAGTAGAACAATAAATACAAGTAATTTAAATCCTGGTATATATGATATATATGCATACTGTGGTAGTGATAGTAAGAAATATCAAGGATATGAATTTATAGTAGATAATAGAGGTAATTCTTCGATCTACAAAAAAATTACACCAACGGAAACTATAGATTTAATCAAAGAATCAAATGATGAAACAAAAGAAGAGATCTATGTAAATGTTTACCCAAATCCAGTTGAAAACATTATTAATATTGATGTGTTAGGATCCCAAAGTGATGTAGATAAAACAATAAGATTAATTTCTTCAAACGGTGTAATTGTGCATAATGAAACATTTAACACATCTGATTCCAATACATCAATTAACGTTGAAAATTTCAGGGCAGGTGTATATTTCTTAGAAGTTCACTTACCAGGAAATAGAATAGAAAGAAAACAAATAGTAATTAATTAAGATTACATAAAAAAAAACAAAGGGGCTAAAAGCCCCTTTGTTTTTTTTAAAAAAATGTTGATTTGATTAACTTTCTAGTAGCTCTTTTGCTTTTATTTCATCACATATACTTTGCAATTGATTACAAGCATTTATACTTATAATTTTTAAGTTTTCAATGCTGTCAGTTTCATTATTATAATATTCCATCTTTCTAATATCTTGATGCAATGAGTCTAATCCTAAATTTATTAATGATGGTTTAATCTTATGAGCTATTTTACTTATTTCGGTAAAATCATTATTATTAATAGCAGAAATAATAAGTTCAATAGATTTAGGGATATTTGTAACAAATAATCTTAACATGGTCTCAACAAATGTATTGTCACCACGACTCATTTCCTTTAATATATCTAATTTATAATTAGTAAATTGTATTGAGCTGAATTTTTCCTTCTCTTTAGTTGACTTATTTCTTTGAATTTCTTTTTGTATAACTTTAAGGAGTTGTTTTTCTTCAAAAGGTTTTGTAACGTAATTATTCATACCAGCTCGAATACATTTATCAATTTCAGATTTGAAGGCGTTTGCAGTTAAAGCCACAATAGGGGTATTGATACTTAATTTATTTCTAATTATTTCAGTTGCTTCTATTCCTCCCATAAATGGCATTTGAAGATCCATTAAAATTAAATCAAATCTTTCCTTTTTAATAAGTTCTATTGCAATCTCTCCATTTTCAGCTTCAATTATTTCTGATACATATGGCTTTAATGCATTTATTGCAACATATCGATTCATTTCATTATCTTCAACTAACAATATTCTTACATTATCAAGTTTTGATATTGAAATATTATCATTACTAACTTCAATTTTATTTGCATCTCCAATTGGAAAGGTAATAACTAATTCAACTGTTGTTCCTATATCTTTTACGCTTGAAAGATTAATTGTACCTTTCATTAATTCGATTAGTTCTTTTGTAATTGCCATTCCTAATCCAGTACCGCTATGTCTTCTTGATCGAGTAGGATCTTCTTGTTGAAATTTTGTATAAACCTTTTTAACAAAGTTTTCATCCATACCAATACCAGTGTCCATTATTTTTATAGAAATTTGATCTTTAGAATTGTATGATTTTAAAAGTCTACAAATAATTTTCACACTTCCTTTTTCTGTGAATTTTATAGAATTACCTATTATGTTGATTAAAATTTGTCTTATTCGTGTTGCATCTCCTTTGTAGGCATTTGCTATCGTATTATCTAAATCAGTAATCAAATCTATTTTTTTGTTTGCTGCTTGTCCTTCTAATATATTCTTAACAGTTATAATTTCATCTTGTAAACTGAAATTCTTCTTACTTAATTTTAACTCACCAGCTTTAATTTTTGATAAGTCTAATATTGTATTTATTATTGACAATAAGTGTTTTGAAGCTTTTAGCGCATTGTCAACATAGCTTTGTTGCTTAATTGTTAAATTCTCTTTATTGAGTTCTCTGATCATTCCAATTATACCATTCAAAGGAGTTCTAATTTCATGACTCATATTCGCAATAAAAGCTTCCTTTGACTCAGAAGCAGCCTTACTTGCTTCAAGGGCTTTTTGTAATTCTATTTCTATTTTTTTATATTGGCCTGCTTTTAATAGTATATCTTTTAAGTCTAGATCTACAACCTTATTATTTTTAAAGGCATTAAGAAGTCCGCTTAAAGAATCATTTTTTTGAGATATATAGTGTTTTAAACTAGATTGGATAACTACATCCTGAGTATCAATTAACGGTTGCCCTAAAAAAATATACTTATCCTTTTGGTCAAAAAAATCAAATGTTCCTTTAAACTGCATTTGAAATTTAGAATTTTTTCTTAATATAATTTCTTTGTTAAAATAAGACTCAAGAAAAGAAGGTTCAGTTATATCGATTACAGGTTCTTCTATAACCCATGTTTGTAAAAAATCATCTCCAACTCGCATTTTTGGAAAAAAATGTTCCATACTTATACCAAATGAATCGATAGACATATTTTTGTCTAGAATTATGTGAAATGGGAATAATACTGCAAATTCTTTTTTCATTGTTTTTATGGAGTAATTGATATTGAAACAAATTTATAGTTTATTTTTACAATGTATTCTTTAAATCAATACTTGTAATAATTTTATAAGTAATAATACTTTATTTGATGACGAAATATAGATTTTTATATTGTTTAATAGTTGTAATTGTAATATCTTTTTCATGCACCAATAATAAAAAAAAGGAAGAGATAGTATTTAATCAGAAAAATGATTTTTCTTCACTACCTTTTGATCAAAGAATAAAAAGAGAAGTTGAAAGTAAATTAAGTATTCCTGGAAATGAAAAATATGACTTAGAAATCATTAAGTCATATTTGAATGCAGATAACAAAGAAGATGCGGTAATTACTGTGAATAGGTATCAATTTGCTCTAGATGAAGCTTCAAAAGCACCAAATACAGCACAAATTGCAGAAATGGGATATACAGGTAATTATAATTTTTTCTTTTATTTCGATGGTAAGTCGAATTTAATTTCTAATCCAATTGCTGTTCCGTCTAGTCCAAAAGCCCCACTCGAAGTATTACTCGAAAATAATCAATCTGAAGCATACAAAGACATAACAATTGTTTATCGTATAAGGAATTCGGCTTTCAAAAATTATTATTTGATCGAAAATGGAATAATTCAAATTATTTTTCAATGGAAGCTTTTTGATTTTATTGGTACCAATATCCCTGAAGCGAATTTTATAAATTATGAAAATGGTAGTTATAGTTTGTTTAAAGATATTTTAATATATAAAGGTAAAATAAAAGATTATTCCCCTATAGTTAAAGATGTTTACACATATAATCCAATTATAGAAAATGAAGGCACTTTATTGTATAGGTTCTTCTATGATCCAAAGACAATGAAGTATATGACTAAAAAGAAATAGTTAATGAATACAATATCCATAAATAAAACAGCAAGATATACTGATACTAATAACTATAATGACGCTGATAAGCTTTTGATTGTATTACATGGATATGGACAACTTCCTTATTATTTTATCCGTAAATTTGAAGAATTAACATCACTAGGTTATTATATAATTGCTCCTGAAGGATTACATCGATTTTATTTGAATGGTACTTCAGGTAGGGTAGGTGCTTCATGGATGACAAAAGAGGGTAGATTAGATGATATAAAAGATAATATCAGCTATCTAAATTGTCTTTATAAATCTGTTAATCATGATGATAAGTTTTCAAAAAAAATAATCCTTGGTTTTTCTCAAGGTGGAGCTACTGCTTCAAGATGGGTTAACACTAATAATATATTGTTTGATCAATGTATATTATGGGCATCTGTTTTCCCAGAGGACGTCCCGTTTCCTGAAAAATCAAATGAAACACTTAAGTATGATTTTGTTGTTGGAACAAATGATCAATATTTTTCTAAAGATGATATTGTGGTTTGTATCAATAAATATAAAGAATCAGGAATTAACTCGCATGTATTTAATGGTATACATGATATTGATATGCATATTTTAAAACAAGTAATTGCTTAAAAAAGACTATCACTTAGACAGTCTTTTTTAAGCAAGTTTTTTTTTATTTTGTTAATGTTCCTGGTTTTCCATGATTAATCAATTCGATATAAAATACCAATGATTGGAAAGGAGGGATATCATAATTCTTAGTTTGTGGATTATACATTCCTTGTTCTCCATAAGCTAAGTGATAAGGAACATATAATTTATATTTACCCCCTTTTTTCATTAAAGGAATACCTTCTTGCCATCCAGCAATAACAGCACCTAATGAAAATGCAGTTAATGGTTGTTTGTATTTTTCAACCATTTCAAATGAACTTTGTAAGGTATCACCAGATGCATTCATTAGTACATAATGTGCTAATACATCATCTCCTTTAGCAGGTTTTGTTCCCGATCCATCTTGTAATGTTTCAACAACAACACCGTTTGGAGTAATGATTGCACCTTTGATTTTCTTCGCTTTTTCAACCATGTTAATTCCATTCAGTTTGTAGATGTCAAACATGAAATTCTGAATCATCATTGATTGTTCTTGGCGGTTAATCAAGGTATCTTTTTTTGCTAAACCATGTGAGAATCCAGCGATTACTTTCTCTAAGTCAATCTTGTTTAATCCTTTGTTTTTAGTCCAACTTGAGTTAAAAATAACTCCTGAAAGTCTACCAACACATTCAGAACCTTTTTCTGCATATTTAGGATCAAAACTACGTCCGTTTCCACCATATAGTTTAAGTAGGGTGTTTTTACAAGTAGCATCAAATGCACTTGTATCTTTTAAACCTTGACGAAATCCTTCAACCATTTTATCAAGTGCATATTTCCCATAATTAGGATCACCAGATTCAGAAATAGCGCGAGCATGATCTGCACCCAAGGAATAAGATAATTTATCTTTAAAAGTCATTAACTCGATAACATCTTCTGATTTATCATTCGAGCAAGAAACAACTAAAAGTGAAACTAAACTTAAATAAATGAATTTTCTCATTAGTTTTTCACAGATAATAATTCAACATCAAAAATCAATGCCATAAATGGTTCAATTGGTCCACCTGGATGTGGGTGAGCACCATAAGCAAGATCTTGAGGGATGTATAAACGGTATTTAGAACCTTCATTCATTAATTGTAAAGCTTCTGTCCACCCTTTGATAACTTGATTTACACCGAAAGATGCAGGAGTACCACGTTGAATTGAACTGTCAAATACAGTACCGTTGATTAAAGTTCCATGGTAATGTACTTCAACAACATCAGTTGCGGATGGAGATTTACCAG
>CANGHE010000017.1 GCA_947453545.1 Flavobacteriia bacterium | reverse complement strand
TCTCATAAGCATTGGGATGTTAAACATCAGGAAAATGCTAACCCGAATAGAACACCTAATCCAAAACCACAACTGACCAAATATAAATTAGGCATAGGTCCGATTGTTGTCTTTGGTGCTAGTAATTTCCCTTTTGCTTATTCAACTGTTGGCGGTGATACAGCCTCCGCATTAGCTGCTGGTTGTCCTGTTATCATTAAGAGTCATCCATTTCACGCGTATACGAGCTATCAGGTCGCTAAATTGGTTATTAAGGTAGCAAAAGAACTTAATTTACCAGAAGGAGTATTTTCTCACTTAAATGCTTCAGGATACGAAGTTGGAAAACAATTGGTACAACATCCATTTGTACAAGGAGTAGGTTTTACGGGTAGTATCAAAGGTGGGGTATCCATTCAACAAATAGCACAACAACGAGCAATTCCAATTCCTGTATTTGCTGAAATGGGCAGTTTGAATCCCGTTGTTATTTTACCTTCTGCACTTAAAGAATATGCTGAAAGCATCGCGACAAAATTAGCTTTATCGATTACACAAAGTTCCGGTCAATTTTGCACCAAACCGGGCGCATTATTTTTAGTTAAGTCAACAGAAACGGATCGTTTTTTAGAAACGTTCAAAAGCCTATTTGAACAACAAGCAAGTTATTCGATGGTACACCCGAATATAGCACGCACTTACACTCAAAAAGCAAAGCAAGTAATAGATCAAATGAATGTTCAATTATTCGCTCAAGGAACCTTAACAACTGCTTGTAATTTGGGAATACCACAATTATCTTTTACCGACGGTCAAACGTTTGATACTAATAAACACCTACAAGAAGAGGTTTTTGGTCCCCATACTCTTTTAGTGATTTGTAAAGATCAACTAGAATTGGAGCAGATTCTCGAAAACATCGATGGTCAATTGACGTTTTCCATATTTCACAATGAGGAAAATGTAGAAACAAGTAATTTGTATTACCTCGCGCAAGAAAAAGCAGGTCGTGTGATTTTGAATGGAGTTCCTACAGGTGTTGAAGTTAGTCCTGCTATGCAACACGGAGGACCTTTTCCTTCCTCTTCTGACAGCAGATTTACAGCAGTAGGAACGGATGCTATTGATCGATTTTTGAGAGGGGTGACGGTACAGAAATGATAATTTTATCTCATATAAAAGATAAAAAACATCCGTTTTATCTCTTGAAAGAGATAAAACCGCTAATACAAAGCGTAAATCAAAAGTATTCCTTCAAGAAATGAAGTCTTTGTAGATTTCAGATAGTATAATATTAATCATCGACGAACGAGTAATTATCGATACGAAATATTTGAAAATTTGAGCAATCCAAGTGGTTGAGGGAGTAATGAAAGAATAATAGTTTAATGTATCTATTAAATAAAAGATCAGAACAAATCCTCCTATTGACTACCTAATTTGTACAGTTTTTACTATGTTAGTTAAAAGAATTCAATAAAAAATCCTGCTACCAATTGGCGCAGGATTTTATGTTGATTTAAAAAATGTTAGTTTATTCGAGTATTACTTTTTTACTTTCTATCATTGCACCTTTTTCATCTAATATTTGAAAAATATAGATTCCAGAAGATGTAAATGATTTCATATTTAAATCAAACTGAATAGAATTTATCTGTTTGCTTAAAAACAATTCTTTACCTTCAACATCAATGATACGAAGTTTATTTCCTTGGGCATTTTTAATAGTAATAACATCTTTTGTTGGGTTAGGATATACAATTAGCATTTCTTTACTGAGGTCTAACATTCCTGCAGCAGCACCATAAGACAGCGATTTTTCTTGCGTGTTTGCAACGATATCCACTGTTCCTTGTACCTGTCTATTTGCTATAATTGGAATCGTCAAGAATGGTTCATTGACTGTAAATGGCGTTGTAGATGCTAAACCAACATTATATGTAGTTGTATTAATATTTGTAGCTACAATCGCATTTTTATCGCTTACTTCTGGTTGACCAAAAGCATTGAAATTATCCTTGAAATAGACATTAAAACCATACAATATTCCGGTTGTTCTAAATACTAATTGGTTTCCTACTTTGCTAACTGTTACATCAGCTGTTGGTGCATCTCCTCCACGTTTCTTCGCATCCGCTGGGAAAGTTGTTATTAATTTTGCTGAATATTGTAAAATCAAGGCAGCATCATTTGCTGTCACATTTCCAATAGTATCTACGTTTGCTACTGCTAACCTCCAATTAGACCAAGGTAATGGATCAATTGTTGGTAATGGATTTAAACCTACAGAGTATTGCAATGCCAATGCTGCATCATACGCTTGTACTGATTTGTTTGTATCTATATCTCCAAATAAAGTTGGTAATACTGTAAAGCTTGGGTTTTGAGTTGGTTTTGCAACAATACCATTTCCAGCTAAATCTTTTCCTGTTGCAAGATTTACATTTACTGATCCGTTTCCTTTTTCAACTACCCACCAATACGTATAGGTTGTATCGTTTACTTTCGTTAGATTAGAATTTTGTAATGTATTTTGACCAGTTAAATTAATCTGTGGATTTGGCAAAACAGCCATTTTCTCACTAAAGTTCACCGTAATTAGTAAAGAATCTCCTTTACGTACTGGGGTTGCTGAATATGTGATTTTTGCTATCGGTGGAATACCATCAATAGTAGTTACAGTATCGCTTTTTAAACTTGTAATAGCTGTTGTGTTATACAAGAAATTTGACAATCCAAAAATTCCTTGTCCTAATGTATTGTTGGATTTAAATTTCAACTTCAACAAACTTCCCACACCATTCAATGCTGTTTGAGACATATAACTGATTGATAATTTTCCATTTTTCGTACTATTTACTACGACATTTCCTGTTGAATTTAATGTTCCAACCAAATTATTACTCAAATAGGTATAACGTGTTGTGTCGTATGAAAAGTCTGTTTGATAAGCAATTACATTATCAATTGTATTTAATTTCTCAGTGCTAATGGATAATTGTAAGGTGTCATTTTGTTTTAATGTTACTTGAGCATCAACGTATACTTTTGTGGAGGACAAGGCAGATTGATTTCCTCCATTGTATAGTGCAGTTACCTCTTGTTGACTCAAACCTCTGTTCCATAAACCCAAATCATCAAATTTACCAATATAATCATCATTTGAAACATTACATGAATGATTTCCAGCTCTTAAAATGGCGGTGTTAACTTTAGGAATATAATTAGAAGAACTACCAACAAGAACACCATTTAACCATAAAAATCCATTTGAACCATTTACAGAATAAACAACATGATTCCAAATGTTTGAAGTAAATGGTTTTGAAAAAGATGCACCTGCATTATTGTACCATCCAATATCTAATTGATTTGAATTCGGTGATATACTAACTTGGAAGAAATTTTCATTTCCACCTAAGCATGTGCTTCTTTTTGCTAATATAAATTGATCTTTTCCAGCTATAAAAGCTGTATTAAACCAAAACGAAATAGTATGAGAAGCTGAACACCATGTATCTGTAGAAAGAAAATCAATATGTTGTCCAGTTGAAGCAAAATTTACAGCACTATTTGTAATTCCATTCCTATCAGTAGTTAGAGTTGCCCCACTTAATGAGCCTTTATTTCCATTTCCAGATACATCATTGGTATTACCTTCAAAAGGCCAATAACCAACTAATCCATTCTTAGGAACATAAGACGGCAAGTTTTGACTGAATAGTACATTAACAAACACGAATGTTAACGCACTTAAGAGTAAAAGTTTTTTCATAATTATTAGTTTTTAATTTTCCCTACTCGTAAGCTTTTCGGGGAACGCTTTTTAAGATTGAATATTAATATTATTTATTTTCAATGTTTTAGGTTTTAATTTTATTTTAACTTTTTGTTGATTTGTGACATTTTCATTTAATTTTCCATTTAAACCTAAAAATGAAACTCCAATTTTTCCAGATTCTGTAGTATTTATATTTAATTCAAATTCCAAATCGTCAATTATATATCTAGATTTATTACTATCATTTTTTAGTTCATGTAATTGTGAAAGTACATCAGCTATAAAATTTTTTAATTCCATTTTTTATTTTTTAAAATATCCTTACTCTTTCAGTTTTTCAGGTTTCGCTTTTTATTACATTCTATAATCAAATTTTAGAAAATTCGACTTTTTACTTTGTCAAAATTCTAATCGTCAAAGTGTCAATGTCAGACTGAGCCTGTCGAAGTCAATCCTTCAGGCACCTAACAGACAACCCTCCTTCCTTACGGTTGTCGCCACTTCTCGCAAAGCCATAGACGCTGTTCAGGTTGCAGTACCAAGCACTGCAACAACCGTACTCTGTAGAACTCCACCAGTTACCGTGGTAGCCAATAGCGTTGTAATCCCCATAGTAGCCGCGGTAACCGCCCGGAAGACCAGTAAATAACGACGTATTCGTAGCGTCTGTATTCGGGCTATTCCAGCTTGTTGTGTCTACTTCTTTCATTTTACCTCCAGCAACAGCTTTTCCTCCTAAATAGTCTGTTAGGACAGTCCATTCTGCATCTGTGGGTACGTGCCATCCTGTTGGGCAAACATTTTTATTGCCATTGGTTGTTGGGCTTACCGCATACCAATTATATAATGTACCATATTTGGCATTATTACCAGCATCGTTGTTGTAATACGCCCAAGCTCCTGTTGTTAAGTTATTCCATTGTGTATTGTCTGTTATGTTTGGAATCGTTGTGCCATCGCTGTATTTACTAACTTTTAAGTTTTCTGCCATCCAGTGTTGGGTACCGATATAAACCGTTTTATAGGTATTTCCTTCTACATCGGTGATATTAGGCCCTGGTTTTCCAATTATTTGAGGCACATCTCCAACATTTAAATGAATCGAACACGTTTTTCCTCCTAATGCAATTTCAAAGTTTGCTGTACCAACAGATGCTGGAGTTCCAGAAATTTCATACGTTACACTCCCATTTCCATTCACTAAAGTCCCTGCTGTTAACTTCGCTAATAAACCTGATACACTTGTTGAAGTAATCGATTGCGCTAGATATGCTTTTCCATTTCCACCCGAATAATTTATTTTTACACTTACAGAATTGGCTGCCTCACCTTTTTTGAGTGTACCAGTTATAACAGCACCTGAGCAATCTAAGGCACTTATTAACGGTACGTTGACCGTTTGAGTTGTTGTATCAACGGAATTATTTCCATTCTTATTTGGGGTAGTCGTTTCTTTTTTACAAGAAACCATTGCGCTCATTAGAGCAAATACAAATAATACCTTTTTCATAATTATTAGTTTTTAATGTTCCCTACTCTCTAAGCTTTTCGGAATCCGCTGTTTACTATTACAAAATAAAATATGCACACTGAAATATAAGTTCAGTTTACTATTTGTTATTACTTAAGTCGATTATGAAACTGAGAAGTCCCGAAACCTCATTACTTTTTTTTCTGCCACCGCAAATCCAACTTTCCTATTCCTTCAAAAAAATAGGTTTTAGCAACCTTATTATATCGAATTGGTGCTTTAAATTCTACCTTAATGATTTCGATATACTTATATACCATACGTTCAGACACTCCTAACTTTGTAGAAATATCTTTTGGAGTGCCAGTATCCCCAGCGTGAATTGCTTCTATTAATTGTTGAATTTTAATAATCATAACCTTGCATTAACTGGTCTCCCACTCCCACACTAAGTGTCCAGGTTCTATAAAACAATACGTTTGTTTGTATCGATTGTAATCGATTGGTACATTAAACTCATTTTTAAGAATAACAACATAGTTATATAACATTCGCTCTGAAATTGCTATTTTTTTTGCTGCTTCCACAGGGTTTCCCGTACGTTCCTTCTGAACCAAATGAATAAAATATTTAATTTTTTGAATATTCATATTAATGTTTAATAGATGTCGAATGAAAAATAATTTTGTCCTATTGTTTTGAAAAAAAAACGAGCTAGAATGAATAATTCTTATTAATATTTTTAAGCATTCACAAAATAAAATCATCAAAGTGAAATATAAATTCAGTTTGAAATATATTGACTGCCAATATATTAAGTAAAAAAGCGTACCAACCAAGATTATTTATAAATATTGACCAATAAACAAGTATTTCTCAAACCTTTTGTTTTACATTTGAAAAACGATGCAAGAAAAACATTGGATAGAATTCATTCAAGGAGATAATCAAGCCCTATCGAAAGTATATGAGACCTACTTTCAACCTTTGCTGTTTGTAGCACTCAGATACGTTCATAGCATTGAAGTGGCCCAAGACATCACAAGTGAATTATTTACAAGTTTATTAGAAACTGAAATATCGATTCGACAAACAAAATGGAGACAGATTAAAGATATTAAGGCTTTTCTCTCAACCATCATAAAGTGTAGAGCACTGGATTACTTAAAAATTGAACAAAATAGAAGAAGATTAATCTCTGAAAATAGTATGTTACATACTGGATTATTTGAAATTCGAAATGAAGACTTGGATTATTTATCGGTGTGCATAATGCATCTGCCATTCGAAGAACAGCAATTGTTACAACTTCATTTGGCTGGATATAAAAATCAAGAAATTGCAAAAAATCATAACTTGTCAGAAAAAACAGTTCGAAACAAACTAAGTTTATCTCGCAAGAAATTGATTTATCTTTGGAAAAACTTAATTTTAATCCTCTTATGGCAAATTTAGAAGAACTGATACGCTTATTGGATTACCCCGACTTATTAGAAAAAAAAATTAGTCAACTTGAACTGAATGAATCAAACAGTGATGAAGTAGATGGATTTATTATTTTATATAATAACTTCAAAGGAGATACAAAACTATTTAAAAAATATTTGGCTGAATCCAAAGAAAAGATAACTGGAACAAACAAAAAAAATAGCATATCATTTCATTGGACAAAATTCGCTGCAATATCCCTTCTAATCCTTGGAATAGGATCATATATAAAACTTCAAACCAACACGACAAATTACTATAAAACCTATGTTGATACAGATCCTGGATTACCTGTTTTTATGTCTATTAACACAAACAAACTAGATAAATGGATGCTTGAATACAAAGAAAAAAACTATTCAAAAGCATTACAAACGGGACTTAATTTGCTAAACGAAAACCCTAATAATGATACTATTTGTTATTATTTAGGGGTGATCTATTTAGAATTAAATCATCCTCAAAAAGCAAACAAAATCTTCTCGAAGTTTAGTTCAAAAGAAAGTATTTTCTCAGAAAAAGCTCACTGGTTATCTGCAATTTGTTGGATGAGTTTAGACAAAGAAAAAGCAAAAAAAGAAATGGCAAACATTCAAAACGAAAATGGATTTTATAGTGTTAAAGCAAAAGAAATTTTAACTGAAGAATTTTGAGTCGTCGACTACTTTCAGACGACATAATTATTTAGAAAAGAGAGGCTATTCGACTCCGATCAGAGAACGGAGTGATGGTCAGACCGAGCGGAGTCGATGTATCATTTTCACTACAAATAAAAGACTTAACACCACTACCACAAGCACAAGCACAAATATAAACCACAAAGTTGTATTTGTCTCTCCAATTTCAATAGAAGAAACGTCTCCCATAACCTGTAAACCTGCCCAATAAATTGGATTATTTCCTTCCTGTGTAGTAACATCTCGTAAATATTCTAGTTTTGCATTGCGTAAAGCCCAATCTTTCTGTTCTCCATTTTCTAGACGCTTCAAATAGGAAGTTATTATTTTAGCTCCAATCTGATCATCTAGTTTCCACGTTGAGTAAACACAAGATTTAGATCCAGCAAGTAGATATGCTGAAGCTAGTGAAAAGGAAGAGCCTGAACTAATAGATTGTCCAACTCCTCCGTCACATACTGCTAATAAAGTAAGCTTTGTGCTCATTCGACGTTTACAAATATTATTAATTGTAAGTTGATTATAGCCTTTATCTAAATAAGCATTATCTACCCGATGAGTTCCTGAAAAACCATGCGCTGCAATAAGAAGAATATCGCCTTTACGAGAAGCATAATCTACTTTCTCTAATCCAGTATGCTGAATCCAATATTGAAGTTCATCTTTCGTGAAATGAATATTACTTAACTTTTTAACTCCAGAATAATTTGGAAAAATAGTACCTACAGAGCGTATACAATCTTTTGAATTTTCAGAGTATAAGCGAAAGGAAGGTTGAGTAAAAACCGGATATTTAGAGATTAAAAAAGGAATTTTATTAATCCCTTTTATAGAATCAATAATTAAACTTTCTAAATTAACTTTTTCTAAAAATGGAGATTTAGTTACAAGAATTTTGATTGTCTTTTTGGGAATATATTTTACAATTGGCTTAAAAAAACGCAAATATGTTACTAAACTTTTCTGATAACTGGCAACATCCCAACGATCAAAATTAAATTTTTCTGAATTTAAATCATTAATTTTTCCAAGTCTAACATAATTCGTACCTAACTTATTTTTTATAATTGCATATGCAAAAGTATTGTGCACTATACCGTATTCTCCATATTGAACGAAAGCATAACCATCAGATATAAAATCACGAATTCTTTTTTGAAATGAATGATATGAGATTACTTTATTAGACCATTGGGTTCGATTCATTTCCGAATAATAAAAAGAAGAATCTAAATAACTTTTATTCCTCGTTTTTTCATATAAATTATTGTAACATGAAACCATCGCATTGTAAGGAGAAAAACCGTACATATCGGTAAAAACAAGAATATCAACATCTAAATTATTAGTGGAATATGATTTATATTTTTGTTTAACTGACTTCAATTTTTGCAACTGATCTTGAATTAACTGAATATCTCTGTGTTTTTTAAACAATAAATTCATCGTCAAAGTACTCAAATTAAACGTATTCAAGCTAACTCCTTGATAATCTTTATTATCATATTTTTTTAATCTCAAAAGTATTGAATAAGCTTTATCAAAATTGGCTTTAGAAAACTCTAATTCCCCTCGCATATAACTAACCAATCCAACTGAATTATAGAACCCAGTAAGTAAAGGTAAATTTACCTCCTTTTGATTTTTCAAAATTTGAATTGCTTTTAAGAAAAACCGAATTGACTCATTGTAATATAAAATATTCGATAATGGATTAACCTTATCTAAATTCATATTTCCTCTAGACTTGCAATAATCTAATTCATAATTACTATTTAATAAATTATGTTTCTTTATTAATAAATATGCACTATCATATTCAGCATTCATTAACATATAATCTGCACCTGAATTACGTCGAGTTGTCGCAATATTTTGATATAATTTAATCCATAATTTAGATTTCCGAAAAGGGTCTAAACGATTAAATTCTGGATAAATCCGGTTATAAATCGCTAGCGATTTATCAGGTTTAATTTCGTAATTATAATAACGAATCATCCCAATCGCATACTCTATTTTATCTTCGATGGAAAATTTATTTTTTTTAGAGGCAATAAAATTTGCTGTGTCTAAATGTTTTTTATAGTCTTCCACAAAAGACATCGCATAATAAGTATAGGCAATTTGATAATGGATTTTTGATTTTTGAGTACTAGTTATTGATGCCCCAGTAAGCTCTTGTTTTAAAGATTGTAAAGATTTTGAATAATATCCTCGATTATACCAATAATGGGTTTCGTACTCTAAACCCAAAGTAAGATTAGAAATAAATACAAATGAAAAAAAAAGAAGTACGTGTCGAATTTTCAAATCATCTCATTTTCAAAACTTCAACCCCCTACTTCGTCAACTCCTTAAACACTTCTTCTAAGGTCTTCTCTTCTTTACGAAGCGTTAACACGAGCAAATTATTTTTCTGCGCAAATTGTGCAATCAATTTACGTAAATCTACAGCGTTATTAGATTCAACCAACCAAGCATTAGGACCTACAGATTCAACTGTCGTAATACCTGCTTCTTTTTTCAATTGATTTTTAGATAATTCACCTTCAAATTCAACATACACCACCTGTTTGTCTTCTTCATATTGTAACTCAGAAGCAGTACTGTTGGCAACGATTTTACCTGACTTGATGATGATTACACGGTCACAGATTGCCTCAACTTCTTGCATAATATGCGTAGAGAGCATTACCGTTTTAGATTTTCCGATACGCTTAATCAATTCACGTATTTCAACCAACTGATTCGGATCTAATCCTGTTGTTGGCTCATCTAAAATAAGTACCTCTGGATCATGGATTATTGCTTGTGCTAAACCTACACGCTGACGATACCCTTTGGAAAGCATCCCTATTTTTTTATTCTGTTCAACTTCCAAACCAACTTGCTGAATCATCTCATCAATACGTGCTTTTAAGTTTGGAACTTTGTATATTTTACCAACAAATTCTAAATACTCACGAACATACATATCCAAATACAGCGGATTGTTTTCTGGTAAATAGCCAATTTTTTTACGTGTTTCTAATGAATCAACATCAACTTCCAAACCACAAACTTTAACTTCTCCTGAAGTAGATGGAATGAACCCGGTCAAGATTTTCATAGTAGTAGATTTCCCTGCACCATTCGGACCTAAAAAACCAACGATTTCTCCTTTATTAATAGAAAAAGAAATATCATTTACAGCAGCTTGCTCGCCATAAAATTTACAAAGATTTTTTACTTCAATTGACATAGTTGTAAGTTTGAATTGCTAAGATAAGGAAAATACTACTTACGCAGCAAATTGTCTTAGGTGATGATCTAAGTGCTTCCAAAACATGGCATTCCACTCTAACTTACTCATTTTACCAAATGAATGAGATTCTTTTCCTTCAAAATAAGACTCACCTAATTCTTGTGTTTTTTTTATAAAATTAATCAACCTGATTTTTTCATTTTCAAAATCCTTAGGATCACTAATTACAAAATATGGTGCGGTTTGACTACTTTGTTTATAAGGTTTATCATTTGTTACGATTTTTTTTACAAATGTTTGAAGAATAAATCTAATCAAAAAGTTTGGCTTAGATAATTTGTTTTCATACACTAATTCATACGTAACATTACAATGTGCTAACATTTGAGCTACACTCATTTTCCCCCACACTGGTTGAGAATCTTTTGTTAAAGAGTTAATCCTTGTAATTATCTCACTGCTAACCTCTTGTGTAAAAATGTTTTTCATAGGTTTAATTTTCAATAAAAAAACCACCTTTATGGGGTGGTTTTTAATAATTTGTCAATTATATTATTTTCTATTCTCAATAGAATCATAATGTCTTAATACTTCACCAGTATATATTTGTCTAGGACGACCAATTGGTTCTTTGTTTTCAGTCATTTCTTTCCATTGCGCGATCCATCCTGGAAGACGACCAATAGCGAACATCACAGTAAACATCTCTGTAGGAATACCGATAGCCTTGTAAATAATTCCTGAATAGAAATCTACATTAGGATATAAGTTACGAGATTTGAAATACTCATCTTCTAATGCAACTTGTTCTAAACGCTTAGCAATCGCTAATAATGGATCGTTTACTCCTAATTTTTCTAATATATCATCACATGCCTTTTTGATAATTTTAGCACGTGGATCGAAGTTTTTGTATACTCGATGACCAAATCCCATCAATCTAAATGGATCTTCTTTGTCTTTTGCTTTTAAAACCCATTTATCAACATCACCACCATCAGCGTGAATTTTCTCTAACATTTCAATAACCTCTTGGTTAGCACCTCCGTGAAGCGGTCCCCATAATGCAGAGATACCTGCAGAAATTGAAGCGTATAAATTCGCTTGAGATGAACCAACGATACGAACTGTTGAAGTAGAACAATTTTGTTCGTGGTCAGCATGTAAGATCAATAATTTATTTAATGCATCAACAACAACTGGATCAACTTTGAACTCTTCTGTTGGCATCGCAAACATCATGTATAAAAAATTCTTGCAATAGTCAAACTCATTTTTTGGATACATAAATGGGTGACGCATAGAATTTTTATATGCCCATGCAGCCAGAGTTGGAAGTTTAGCTAACAATCTTAAAATTGTTAAATCTTTTGCCTCTGGGCTTCTATTTGGATCTAATGATTCAGGATAAAATGTAGACAAAGAACATACCATAGAAGAAAGAACTCCCATTGGATGTGCTTTTGCTGGATATGCCTCAAAGAATTGCTTCATATCCTCATGAACTAACGTATGTTTTGTAATATTAGAACGGAAAGTATCTAATTGCAATTGAGTAGGTAAGTTTCCATAAATCAATAAATAAGCTACTTCTATAAAGGTTGCCTTTTCTGCTAATTCCTCAATTGGATAACCTCTATATTTCAAAATACCTTCTTCACCATCTAAAAAAGTAATTGCACTAGTTGTAGCACCAGTATTTTTATAGCCTGTATCTAAAGTTACATAACCTGTTGCAGCTCGCAAATTACTAATGTCAATTGCTTTTTCGTTTTCTGTACCTTCGATTACTGGAAACTCATATACGTTTCCTCCTAATTCAATTTTCGCTGTTTCGCTCATGGAGTCATTCTTTTAATAACGCACCTAAATTAATAAACAAAAGTGTAATTAAATACTATTTCTGTTTAAGTTTTTTATAAATATTTTCACTCGAGTTATGTCAACTACACTCTTATTCTTTAGTTATTTGATTATAAGTTTTTTAATGTAAAATTTAAAATCATTTGATAAAGATGATTGCGAGTGTTTCCACCATATATACCATGATTTTTATTAGGATAACTGAATTGTTCAAATTGAACGTTAGCTTGTATTAATGCATTAGTAAGTTCCATCGCATTTTGAAAATGAACATTATCATCAGCAGTCCCATGTATCAACAAATATTTTCCTTTTAAATTTTTAACATATTTAATTGGCGAATTATCATCATATCCACTCATATTTTCTTGTGGTGTTCGCATAAAACGCTCAGTATAAATATTATCATAATATCTCCAATTTGTAACAGGAGCAACAGCAATTGCTGTTTTAAAATATTCAGAGCCCTTAGTTATCGCTAATGAACTCATAAATCCTCCATAACTCCAACCTTGGATTCCGATTCTTGCCGCATCTACATAAGGTAAGTTTGAAAGTGTCTTAGCAGTACTAATAAAATCCTCTAATTCTAATTTCCCCATCTGTAAGTACGTTGCTTTTTTGTGCTTTGCACCATTATATAGGGTGCCTCTAGGGTCTACACTTACTACAATATATCCTTTTTGTGTTAAAAGTTGATGGAACATATAATCATGACTTCCCCATGCATCTGAAACTGTATTATGTCCAGGCCCTCCATACACATGAATGAATACAGGATATTTATTCTTTTGATCAAAGTCTACTGGTTTCATAATCCATGCATTCAACATACCTCCTGTTCCATTTATTTGGAAAAACTCTTTTTTTACAAGTGTATATTCTTTCAGTTTTTCATTTAATGTGCGATTGTCTTCTAAAAGAGAAATAGTTTTACCATCACTATTTTTTAACTCATATACGCTGGGTGTAGAGGAATTAGAATAATCTAAAACAAAATAGTTCATTCCTTTTGCAAATTCTGCCTCTGAATGCCCTAACGTTGGACTTAATATTTTTTTACCTTTTCCATTCAATGTTATTTTGTAAATACCTTTATTTATTGGTCCTTGTTCTGCCGAAGAATAATAAACAAAACCTTTGTTTTCATCAATTCCGTAAACATCAATAACATCCCAATTACCTGATGTTATAGGCTGTTGAATCCCATGAAAAGTAAGCTTATAAATGTGATTATACCCAGTGGCCTCACTTGTCCTTATCAGTTCTTTACCATTAGATAAAATGCGTAAGTTGTCATCAATTTCAACATAAGTATCTGATTTTTCAGTGTAAAATGCACTTACGCTTAGGTTACTTAGTCGAGCATCCACCTTGTAAAATGTCAATTCATTTTGATGTCTATTTAAGGTTTGAAGAATAAGAACATTCTCAATTGGCGACCAACTCAATCTAGGTATATATTCATACTCTTTTAATTCTATTGTTGACATATTACCTTTATCTAAATCATATAAATGAGCAGTAACTTTTGAGTTTTCTTCTCCCGCTTTAGGATATTTATAAGTATAAATTGTTGGATACGATTTCCCGTAATAATCAATATTAGATTGTTTTACGTTACTTTCATCAAAGCGTAAGAATGCGATTTTTTTACTATCATACGACCACTCAAAACCTTTTGTAATACTAAATTCTTCCTCATAAACCCAATCGGTTGTACCATTAATTATCGAATTCTTTAATCCATCAGTCGTAATTTGTTTTATTTGATTTAGTACTAAATCTTTAATGAATAAATTATTAGAATTAACATATGCAACTTTGGAGCCATCTGGAGAAAAACATGCTAATGTAGACTCTAAATGTAAAGAATCAAGCATATCTAACTTCTTTGTTTTTAAATCGAAAACATAATAGTTAGCAGTATAACTTCTTCTATAGATTGACTTTCTATTTGTAAGTAACAGTAATTTATTTTCATCTTCATTAAATTCATAATCATCAACAGTCAACCTTTTTCCATTAAACTCAAATTCATTTTTTGATACTAATACCTTTCCTTCACCTTGATGATTAGTATAAGAATGTATTGTAATAGAGCTTCCATCTTTATCATTGTTTAATTTCGTAAAATGTTGTCCATCTTTCAAACCTGAAAATCCAGGATAACCTTTCTCACTAAATTCATAGTTTTTCCAAATTGTTTCTATAGATAACTGTTTTTGACCAAATGAAAAATTAATGATTAAAACAATCGCTGCGATTGAAAGTAAGTTTTTAAATTTAGGATGCATAAAATAATAATTTAGTTACTACATTTCGAAATTACGAATAATGAAAAAATCTTGGCTATTATACTTTCTATTTCTACAAAAAATATTTGCCTTATACGGATTCTCTAATCCAAAACAATATCAACTTGCAATTGAACCTCAGCAAAACCCATCAATAATTAAATTCACGGATATAACAGCATATTCATTCAATGTTCACTTCAACAAACAAAAAGATGCTACATCTTATCTTGTACTTTGTTCTTTAAATGGTACTATTTCTAGCAAACCAACTGATGGAAACAGTTATTTAAAAGGAGATAAATTAGGAAATGCTAAAATTGCGTATGTAGGAAATGACACATTATTTTCGCCAACTGGCATTAGAGCGAATCAATTATACACTTATTACGTTTTTTCTTTTAATGGATCTAATGGCCAAGAAAACTATCAACTCACAACCCCTCTAAAAGGATACATTCAAACTAAAGGGCTATCTATTAACTACTATTACGATGGTATCGCAAGAAATGCTCCAAACTTTATACAAGCCTTACATGAACTCATTAATCCTCATCTTGTAATAACTTATTCAAATTACAAATCCACCCTCCTTAATAATATAGAATTAATAGATACAATTGTAGGAAAGAAGTATATTCAATGTGTTTATACAGGAGAAAAAAAAATAATAGATGAACCATTTGATTGGAATAAAGAAGGTTATAGTAGAGAACATAGTTTTCCACATTCGTGGATGCCATCACATCCGGCTGACGCTCCTGCTCTTCCCGAATATAGTGATCTGCACAACTTATACCCAACCAATTTAGCGAAAGCCAATTCTATTAGAAGCAACTATCCACTTGGCGAAATTAACGGAAAAGTAACGTACGAATATCTAGAAGGTAAATTAGGATACTTCGATAATAAGCTAGTATATGAACCCCGAGATGCTCAAAAAGGTAATGTTGCACGTTCAATGTTTTACATGTGTATTGCTTATAATGGAATAAACAATAAATCATGGACACTTCCCAGTTATCAAGATCAAGAAATATTAAAAAAATGGCATTTTCAGGACCCTCCTGATAGCTATGAAATTGCAAGACAAGAATATATCTATTTTTTACAAGGAAATAGAAACCCTTTTATCGACAGCGCACTTTATGTTTGCAATATTGATTTTTTGACAACATCTCCTACATCTTCTAAATGTAATAATTTGCTAAATTTCGAAAAACTCGAATCCGATGTATCATACTTACCATATTCAATAACAAAAGATGATATTATAAACTTAGAAATAAATAAAAATATTCAGAACTTTGATTTAATAAATATTTCAGGTGATAAAATTAAATCAGAAAAAAACTCGTTTTCACTTAAGAATGGAATGTACTTTCTTGTAGTGTATGATTCTAATTATAATAAAGTATTCAAGATTTACATTAATGATCTTTGACACAACGAACAGACATAGCATTTCTCTTAGGTTTACTATCTCTATAGATTTTTTCAGAACCTGAATATAATGCAAATGCTATTGCACTTTGAGGATCCAAAGGATCTTCAGTAGAAGTCCAGTAATAACCGAATTTTCGTTGATTTAAAAAAGATCCAAATTCAGTCCTGTAACCTCCCGCTTTTCCATAAAACAAACTTGTATTGGTAGCATTAACATTTGGAAGTTCCCAATATTTTGTCCCAACTTCTTTCAACTTCCCCCCTGCTATATCCATCCCCCCTAAAAAGTCAATCATATTCAACCATTCAGACTCTGTAGAAACATGCCAACCATTAGGGCAAATATTACGAGGATCTGCAACAGCTATCCAAGTATACATTCTACCGAAATTTTTTAAATTAGTATCAATACCATTATATGCCCATTGCAAAGCATTCGTGTCACTTGGGGTTCCTACCCTATCTACAATGGATATATCAAATGGAAGCAATGTTCGAATCGTATCATAATATGATTTCTTTAAATCTTTATGACTAAATCTATCACATTTGTAATTATCAACCATCCAAGTAAAATCACCAATTTTTACAGCACGATATGTGTTTTTTCTAATATCTGAAACAGAAGAATATACACTAGGAACTTTTTTCTTTCTAACCTGATCATCAGTACAAGAAGAAAATAAAATTAAACAAAGTAAAAAATGACTTATATGTTTCATTAAATATAATTTAAACTAGGAAATTAAAGGTACGATTTATTACTAACACTTAGTTAATCCATTTAGTAAAAAAGTGTTGTTGCTCTGTTTCAATTTTCTTAATACGTGTAATTGATACTTCATGAAATGCGGTTTTACTTAGGGTATCAATATTAACATCGATGTACTTACCCTTCCTTTTTATTAATAAGACTAAATCTTCATTTGAAAAATGATTTAACCATTTATCAATATCAAGGGATGTTTCAAAACGATTCAAAGCAACTATTTCATCCTCAAGCATTAAACCTGAAAGTGCAGCAACAGAATTTGGAAGAATCGATTTAACCACAACATTATTGTTTTGTGGAATCGTTTTAATACCTAATACATCTTGACTTGCCTTTCCTGTTGGCTTCAATTTTAATTCTAAACCTATAAGAATTAGTGATTCAGAAAGCAAAGGTAAGAAATCACACTTACCATTAACATAGTCCTGATAAAAGGTGTCTAATGAAGTTTGCGTATATTTTTCTAAAGTTTGTTTGTAATCATTTTCAGAAACTCCTTTTCCTTTTAGGTAATATTCAGTATACAACTCAGTCATAACATTATCAAGTGAATGTTCTCCCTCTGAGTTAACAATAATCATTACATCTAGCATAAAAGAAATCAAACATCCTTCTGTATAGATTGAAACTTTGCGTTGCGGTGCACCAGGAACATACCCATCTAACCATGTATCAAAAGAGGATTGTGCAACTGAATAATTAAATCGACCATCATTATCAATATGTTTTTGAATTTGCATTGTTAATTCTCTTATGTATTCATCTATTGAAAAAACCCCACTTTTTAGAAGAAATAAATCGCCCATATAAGTTGTTACACCTTCGCATAGATAACCTAAATTTGAGTAATTCTCTTTTGTGAAATCATAAGGATACATTTCAATTGGTCTAATTGATTTTACATTCCATGTATGATATAATTCATGTGAACACACACCTAATAAATCACTGTAAAATTCATTAAAAACACTATGACTTGGTCCTAACTGTATAACAGTAGATCGGAAGTGTTCTACTCCATGGTATGATCTATTAGGAGTAATATGAATTAGATAATGATATTCATCGACAGGAAAAGATCCGAATTTTTCTATTTGTTTTTTTGTAAAGGATTCGAAATCTGTAAGCACTCTTTTCCAATCTACTTTTACCTCACCCTGAAACCAAAGATGGAAAATTACATCATCTACAGAATAAGTATTATGTTGAAGTGTATTTGAACATATAAAAGGTGAATCTGCTAACTCATCAAAATTTTCTGCAATTAACGTAGTACCTTTTATTGGCAAAGAACTTGCTATTACATAATCTGAAGGGATTTCAAGTTTAACTTCAATTTCTTCGTCCTCACGTCCTACTACGTAGGCAAAACAATTGACTGGGTTTACATAAAGTTGTTCCTCTGACAAGTATGTAGATCCAGCATTTAATTCACTTGCATAATATTCATAATGAACGAATACCGTTTTTGCTGTATTGACTTCTACTACCCAACAGTCTTTGGTGATTTTTTTAAATTGCAAAAAATTACCATTTTCATCTAACACATTGAATCCTTTAACGTTTTTTGCGAAATTACCTAGTTCATACCTACCCGGTCTCCAACTTGGAAGTTGAATTTTTTCAATTTCGTTCGTTGGTTCAAATTCTATTGTAATCTTTATATATTGACTAGTTTGATTTGAGCTGTTTAAAGAATAACGTATCATATGAGATGAATTGGTGTTTTAATTTGCAAGTAAATTGAAACAAAAATAGAAGTTTCTTTCAAATATGTTCTAAAATAATTGGCTTCACTTTTTAGATATTTTAGTTATTTGTGTAATTTCGCATCTCACGATTTTATTAGAAAAGATATGAATTACGACATAATTGTTATCGGAAGTGGACCTGGTGGATATGTTACTGCCATTCGTGCATCACAATTGGGATTAAAAACTGCTATTGTTGAGCGTGAATCTTTAGGAGGTATTTGTTTGAATTGGGGATGTATTCCAACAAAAGCATTACTGAAAAGTGCGAATGTATATGAGTATTTGACTCACGCCAAAGATTATGGTATTACTGTAAATGATGCAAGTGCCGATTTTGATGCAATTATAGCTCGAAGTAGAGGTGTTGCTAATGGAATGAGTACTGGGATTCAATTCTTAATGAAAAAGAATAAAATTGATGTAATTAAAGGTTTCGGAAAAGTAAAAGCGGGTAAAAAAGTAGATGTTACAGCAGAAGATGGGACTGTTACTGAATATACTGCCGATAAAGGAATTATCTTAGCTACTGGTGCACGTTCTCGTCAATTGCCAAATTTACCTCAAGATGGTAAAAAAGTAATTGGATATAGAGAAGCAATGACTTTATCACAGCAACCTAAGAAATTGGTAGTTGTTGGATCTGGTGCAATCGGTGTTGAATTTGCTTATTTTTATAATGCATTAGGGACAGATGTTACAATTATTGAATATCTTCCTAACATTGTTCCTGTAGAGGATGAAGAGGTTTCAAAACAATTAGAAAAATCTTTCAAAAAAGCAGGTATTAAAATCTTAACTAATTCTGCAGTTGAATCAGTAGATACTTCAGGTGCTGGTTGCGTTGTTACAGTAAAAACTGCAAAAGGTGAAGAGAAAATTGAATGTGATGTAGTTCTTTCTGCAGCAGGCATCGAAACTAATCTTGAAAATTTAGGTTTAGAAGAAGTTGGTATTGCAACAGACAGAGGAAGAGTTTTAGTAAACGAATATTATCAAACAAATATCCCAGGTTATTTTGCAATCGGAGATATCGTTCCAGGTCCTGCATTAGCGCATGTTGCTTCAGCTGAAGGAATTATCTGTGTAGAAAAAATCGCAGGTCATCACCCTGAACCGTTAGATTATGGAAATATTCCAGGTTGTACTTATTGTTCTCCTGAGGTTGCTTCCGTGGGGTTAACTGAAAAGGCTGCTAAAGAAAAAGGATTAGATATTAAAATTGGTAAATTCCCATTCTCAGCTTCTGGTAAAGCAAGTGCTGCTGGAGCAAAAGATGGATTTGTGAAATTAATTTTCGATGCTAAATATGGTGAACTTTTAGGTGCTCACATGATTGGAGCAAACGTTACTGAAATGATTGCTGAGATTGTAGCTGTGCGTAAATTAGAAGTTACTGGTGAAGCTTTAATTAAAACTGTTCATCCGCACCCTACGATGTCTGAAGCTGTTATGGAAGCAGCTGCTGCAGCTTATGGAGAAGTGATTCATTTATAAAACGAAATTAAAAAATTGTATAGCCGTTTCATTTGAGACGGCTTTTTTATTAAATATCAATATAATTAATAGATAAGTTATTATTACTAATTTCGTATAATGGCAATTCAAGAAGGCAAAATACTTAAATCAACCGGAAAATGGTACATCGTAGAACTAGAAGATGGCACCTTGGTGGATTGTCGTATCCGTGGTAAAATCAGATTAGATGGCTTAAGAACTACCAACCCGATTGCAGCAGGTGACCAGGTGGAGCTTACTGACGACCGAGACGAAGAAGGAAAAGGGGTTATTACATCTGTGAAAGAACGAAAGAATTACATTGCCCGTAAATCCACCAACCTGAGTAAACAATCTCAAATTCTTGCAGCAAACATTGACAAAGCTTACCTTATGGTAACGTTAAAATCACCGGTTACACACCTTGCATTTATTGATCGCTTTCTTGTATCAGCAGAATCTTTTCGTGTGCCTGTAACAATCCTATTCAATAAGGTTGATACATACAACGAAGATGAATTATTTTACTTGGATGCATTGATCGATTTATATGAAAACATTGGTTATCCTTGCCATAAAATCAGTGCAGAAAACGCACTAAACATCGATTTTATTCGCGATGAAATTACTGGGAATCAAGTAATGATTTCTGGCCATAGTGGTGTAGGAAAAACAACCCTCATCAATCAGTTAGATTCTAATTTAGATTTAAGAACAGGGGAAATCTCTGAATATCACCAGCAAGGACAACATACTACGACATTTGCGGAAATGCACAAATTACAAACTGGAGGTTATATTATTGATACCCCAGGAATACGTGCGTTCGGTATTGTTGACTTAGACAAAGAAGTTATGTCTCATTATTTCCCTGAAATGAGAGCCCTGTTAGGAACGTGTAAATACCATAATTGTCAGCACTTAAACGAACCACATTGCAATATCAAAAAAGCAATTGAAGAAGGTAATATATCTGAGTCTCGCTACCAAACATATTTGCAACTAATGTCAGAAGACGAAAACGAAGTACACAGAAAAAAAGAATTCTAAATGCGAGTTGTAATTCAACGTGTTACTCAAGCAGCAGTTTCTATCAATGAAGAAATTAGTGGTAAAATCAATAACGGTTTACTAATCTTAGTTGGAATTGGTCAAGATGATCATACGGAAGATATTCAATGGTTGACTCAAAAAATCACCAACTTGCGCATATTCAGTGATGATGACGGAAAGATGAACTTATCTATTCTGGATATCAAAGGAGAAATTTTATTAGTGAGTCAATTCACGCTATATGCTTCTACAAAAAAAGGAAACAGACCTAGTTTTATTCAATCTGCACCACCAACAATTGCTATCCCTTTGTATGAACAATTTATTCAATCACTCAAAGAAACAGGGATTGCTATTCAAACAGGACAATTTGGAGCAGATATGAAGGTATCGCTTACCAATGATGGACCTGTAACAATTATCATCGACTCAAAAAACAAAGAATAATGGAAATCAAAGAAGCTCAACAAATTGTTGACAACTGGATAAAAACAGTTGGTGTTCGCTATTTCAATGAATTAACCAATATGGCGATGCTTACAGAAGAAGTAGGTGAAGTCTCACGAATCATTGCCCGCCGATACGGAGAACAATCTGAAAAAGAAAGCGATAAAAACAAAGACTTAGGCGACGAGATGGCAGATGTATTGTTTGTACTTATTTGTCTTGCGAATCAAACTGGGGTAGATTTAGAGGAAGCACTTCAAAAAAACCTGGCTAAAAAAACGGGTAGAGATAGCGAAAGACACAAAAATAATGAGAAGTTGAAATAGTATTAGAATTTTAACAATTATCCATTTCCACTTGAAGTAATTCAAAATTTGATTTTCCGTTAAATTTGGTTTTCCAAGTTTTAAATGCGTTTTCAGATAATTCCTCTCTCTTTTCGATTGATAAATTATAAAAATCGTAAATAATATCTACTAATTGATTATCAAAATCTACTGGTAATAAAAAACCATTATTATCATCAATTATTTCTGAAACCCCACCAACATCAGTACCTATACATGGTATGCCATATGACATTGCCTCCATCATACTAATAGGTAACCCCTCATATTTAGATGTATTCACAAATAAATCAACTTGATTTCCCTCATAAAACTCCTTTACTTTACTATTTGGTAAAAAACCTAAAAATGAAAATTCAATGTTTTTTTTACATTCTAATTTGATCTTACATAACTCAATAATAGAGTTTTGTAATTTACCTTCTCCAATATGTGACCATCTGATATTTAGATCTGCTATTTTAGACAAAGTTTCAATAATAAGTTGAATTCTTTTCAATTCGATTATAGAACTACAACTAACCAAGTGAATTAATTTTCCGGGGATATTTTTAACACTTTTAAATTCTTCATTTTTTTTGGTGACGCCTAATCTATTCAATACAAGTTTTGATAAAACATTAGGCGATTGAATATTAAATTTGTTTGTAAAATATTGGACACCTTGTGCAGTTATAAAAAAAATTTTATCGATTTTACTAATTATAAAATTTCTATATGGCAAATAATTAGGGTTATGCCTTTCAAAATATAAATCAAATGCATGCATACGAGTCGTAACAATAAAATTTGAATACTTTTTTTTAACTAAAAGTGCACCAATCGTTACTTCTGTGCACCAATAACTCCTAAAATATACTTTATCATTAGTTGTTGATGTTTTACTTAGTATTGAATCGATCTTCTTTCTACTTCTCATAGCTAATGTAAAAGAATTAAGTAGAACTTTTAAATGTGAAATAGAAAATTCTTTAGTTCTGATTAAACTTTTTATTTCATCTCTAACATATTTAGAAGTCAACCATAATATTCCTTTGATTTTTTGGATCGAATTTAAATGACTTGAAATTTGTATAACCTCAACATTTGTTGGTATTTCAAACTTCAATGAAGTGTTTAATGAATTTGGTTGAATAATAATAATTTTATCATAACATTTTGATAAACTATCAATTTGATCTACCAATAAAGGTTCAAAATATCCCAATGGAAATGAAGAAGTGGAAAGAATTAATAATTTCATACTAGTCTAACAGAAATTAGGATAAATATATTTGATTTAGATTCAAATGGAGATTAGTTAAACTCCGCTTTTAAACTCATATCCAAACTCTTGAAACTGTGAGTTAATGCACCAACAGAAATAAAATCAACACCTGTTTCAGCATAATCACGAATCGTTTCAATGGTGATTCCTCCTGAAGCTTCTGTTTCGTATTGAGAAGGAATTAACTTTAACGCTTCATCCAATTGTTCAACGGTAAAATTATCCAACATTATGCGATCTACCTTCCCTATCTCTAATACTTGATGTAATTCATCAAAATCTCGAACTTCGATTTCAACTTTTAATGTTTTACCTGATTCTTGTAAATAGGCTTGTGTGCGTTCAATAGCTGGTTTGATTCCTCCTGCATAATCAATATGATTATCTTTCAACATAATCATATCATACAATGCAAAACGATGGTTTTCACCTCCCCCAATACGAACAGCCCATTTTTCCATATAACGAATACATGGTGTCGTTTTACGCGTATCTAACAAACGTGTTGAGGTACCTTCTAACAAAGAAACGATGCGATTCGTTTGTGTTGCGATCCCACTCATACGCTGCATAAAATTCAATACCAGTCTTTCAGTAGCTAAAATAGAGCGAGACGAACCTGTAACTGTAAAAGCAATATCTCCTTTTTTTACAGGTGTACCATCAATAATAAGAACATCTACTTCTAAAGAAGGATCGTACTTTCTAAAAATACGCACCGCCAAATCTACTCCTGCAAGAATACCATCGTCCTTTACAAACAACGTTGCCTTTCCTCTTGCTGATTCAGGAACACAAGCTAAACTTGAATGATCTCCATCACCAATATCTTCTAATAATGCGGATTCAATAATTTCATCTACTAACATATCGTATTAATCTATGGTTAAACGTTCTATAACATATGTGGTGTGTTCGTGCACAAAATGAATGCTTACTCGGTATTCCCCTTCTTTCATTTTATATGTACCAATTGCAAATAATCCTTCCGAAGTTTCTTTTCCTTTAAAGGTAAATTTAAATTCTTCTAGACTTTTTTTTGCGAAAAAATCTTTCAATAATTGAATGGATTGTTGCTTACTATAAACAGCTTCTTTTCCTAAGATGGACATCATCACATTCGCTTTTGCAAATTGGATTATTTGTGCTGCATTGCGCTCATTGAATCCTTTTTCTATTTGCTCGAATAAAGTATCCGTAGTACCCGAAAGAGTAATACAAATCGAACTAATAAAAACCAACATTAGATGCATCTAGGCGAAATTTTAACACAAAAATAGTAGCAAATTTTAATTGGATTCGGATTTCATCTTAGAAAGAAGATATATTTTCGAATTTTCCTATCTTTGCTTATCTAAAAATTAAGAAAATGTCTGAAATACAAGAAACAAAACCAAAAAGCAACGGTGCATTATTGCTAATATTAATTGTACTATTAATTGCTTTAGCTTACATGGCTTTTTCATGGTCAAAAAAAAATAAAGCATTAAACGAATGTTCGAATGCGAATAAAGAACTGGAAGCAGACATGCAAGGAATGAACGATATGATGTCTGGGTATGTTGGAAATATGAGTAATGACCTTCGTAAAGACTTCCAACAAATGCTAAATACGTATGATGCGTTGAAAGTAAAAGATTCTGCTCAAGCTCAACAAGTGATTGCTCAGAAAGAAAAAATTCAATCTTTGATGAATCAATTGAGCAGCGGCAAAAAATTAAGTGCACAACAAATCTATTCTTTACGTAAAGAAAATGAAACTTTGCGTGGCATTATGAAAGGATATGTAAAACAAATAGATTCATTAAATACAATGAATGTTAAACTCTCCTCTGATCTAGAAACAAAAACACAAGAATTAACTACTACTACTTCTGAGCGTGATCAATACAAATCACAAGCAGAAGAAAGCGCTACCTTAGTAAAAAAAGGTTCAAAACTACAAGCCTTAGGCTTTAATTCTGGCGCTCTTCGTATGAAGTTAAACAATATGACAGAAACGACGAACAAAGCAAAAAGCGCTGTTCAATTAAAAGCTGGTTTTACAATTACTGCAAACCCATTGACCAAGCCTGGAATGAAAAAAGTATACCTTCAAATTACCGCTCCCGACGGAAGAATTTTACAAGATAAAGAGACAAACATAGTTAATACAGATGGCGGAACAGTTGCGTTCTCTGACAAAAAAGACATAGATTACAACAATGAAAATGTTGACGTAACTATTTACTACGATGTAAAAGAAGGAGAAGTTACGAAAGGAAATTACAAGGTTAAAATCATTTGTGAAGGTCAAGTAATAGGGACAGATAGTTTCACATTGAAATAATTAAAATAATACTAAAAATCAAAGGCTTGGGTGATTCCAAGCCTTTTTTTTGTATCTAATATTCTAAAAAGAAATAATTCAAATTCAAATTCAAATCCAATTTATCCCTATTGAATCAAAGCAGACAAAAGAGTACATTTAATAAGGAAAATTAATAGTTAGTTTAGAATATTAAAATTCTTTAAGCTATCGCTGTATTTGTGATAATAAAATCTATTTCTAGAATTATTGAATGTGAATAACAAAGTTTAAAGCGATAGCCGCTATACTACTCCTGAACCATCGACTCCGCTCAGGTGGACAGGAGGGATACTTATATTGACTTACAAAAAGAAGAATAAAAAACTCGAGTTAAAAGTTTTCAATTCAAATAATACGAAATCTTTAAGTAATGATTTATCCTTAACAATACACCATAAAAAAGGGCTCTCATATGAGAACCCTTTAAATTAGTTATCGTTTGAATTATTCCCAAACTCCCATTTTACAGAACTTATCAATGCGTTGATTGATTCGATCGTTCACGTTGATTGGTTCTAATTCAGCAATTGTTTTTTTGATATATTGTTTTACCGTTTCAAATATCTCTTCTTGGCTTCTATGTGCACCGTTGATTGGCTCTTTAATTACCTCATCAACTAACTTGTGCTCTTTCATATCTGTTGAAGTAAGTTTTAAAGCTTCTGCTGCCTTTTCTTTGTAATCCCAAGATCTCCAAAGGATAGAAGAACAAGATTCAGGAGAAATAACAGAATACCAAGTGTTTTCCAACATAACAACTCTATCGCCAACACCAATTCCTAAAGCTCCACCAGAAGCTCCTTCACCAATAATGATGCAGATTACAGGAACTTTCAATCGCATCATTTCGTAAATATTACGAGCGATAGCCTCTCCTTGTCCTCTTTCCTCTGCTTCTAAACCTGGGTATGCCCCCGGAGTATCAATGATTGTAACTATTGGTTTATTGAACTTCTCCGCCAATTTCATCAAACGCAAAGCCTTACGATACCCTTCTGGATTTGCCATACCAAAATTACGGTATTGACGCATCTTCGTATTGATTCCTTTTTGTTGACCGATAAACATCACTGATTTTCCGTCTAACAATCCAAAACCACCTACCATCGCTTTATCATCCTTTACGCTTCTATCACCATGTAATTCTTGGAAAGTACCCCCACTAATTGCATTGATATAAGCTAATGTATAAGGTCTATCTGGATGACGAGATAATTGTACACGTTGCCAAGGAGTTAAATTAGAAAAAATCTCTTTCGTTTTTTCTTCCAATTTAGATTCCAATTCATTGATTTTATCTGTCATGTCTATCTCAGTAGTCTGACCGATTTGCTTAGTTTGAGCTATTTGCTCTTCTAACGCTTTGATTGGTTCTTCAAAATCCAAATATGTTGCCATAATTATAAAATTGTGAGCGCGAAGTTACAAATTTTGTTGTTAACCATTAACTTTACAGTATGATATTATTTCCTCCTTGTAAAATCAATTTAGGTTTACATGTGTTATGTAAACGTGATGATGGATACCATGCTATAGAAACGTGCAT
>CANGHE010000016.1 GCA_947453545.1 Flavobacteriia bacterium | reverse complement strand
TTGTTTTTCGCAACCAAACTAACCAAACTAAAATGATTGGAATAATCAAAAATATTTTTTGTCTCCTCTGTTTTGTCAATGATTGAAATAAGGCCATCAAAAATTTCTGAGGAATCTGTATAAATAAAAGTATCCTGAGAATAGGAATACGTAATCCCGAAACAAAGTATAAATGAAAAGAAAAGCTTCATAGGATTTTTTTTAAAGCATTAAAACCATTCGAAAAACAACAGAAAATCAATAATCGTATTTTTCAACACCTTAATATAGAGATTATTTTTTAACACTTCCTTGTTTCACTGATAGAAATTCCCATTATACTTTCTTTTTTCATATAAAGAAAATCCATTTTTCTTTACACGTTTTATTTTCATGTAAAGATTTTTCGATTTTCTTTACACGTTCTTATCCAAACCTAATCAAACTTTTATAATCCCTACAAGTTTATTACCTTCGCGTACAAACTTTTGAATTATGCTTAAAATTGATATGCACTCGCACATTATCCCAAAGAACCTACCAGATTGGCATGGTAAATTCGGATATGGTGATTTTATTTACCTGAACCACAACGAAGACAAAACTGCTGATATGATGCAAGGAGGTCGTTTCTTCCGTCGTATTGAAGAGAATTGTTGGGATGAAGATTTCCGTATTAAAGAATATCAAGATTTCGCAACCACTGTTCAAGTAGTTTGTACTATTCCTGTTCTTTTCTCTTATTGGGCGAAACCAGAGGATTGTTTAGAATCATCCAAGTTTTTAAATGACCATATCGCTGATTTAGTTGCTCGTTACCCTAAAAACTACATTGGTTTGGGAACGATTCCAATGCAAGATGTAGATACTGCTATTCAAGAATTAAGAAGATGCAAAGAAATAGGATTAGTTGGTGTTCAAATTGGAAGTAATATCAATGACAAAAACTTGGGAGAACCTGAATTCTATCCGATTTTCGAAGCGATGGTTGAATTAGACATGGCTGTGATGATACATCCTTGGCAAATGATGGGGGAAGATAGTATGAAAAAATACTGGTTACCCTGGTTAGTTGGTATGCCTGCTGAAACTTCAAGAGCGGCTTGTTCAATGATTTTTAGTGGACTGTTAGAGAAATTACCTCACTTACGCGTTTGTTTCTCCCATGCTGGTGGATCATTTTTACCAACACTTGGTCGTGTAGAACATGGTTTCAACTGTCGTCCAGATTTAGTAGCTATCGACAATCCAATCAATCCACGCGAATATGTAGGTAAATTCTGGGTAGATAGCATTACGCATGATATTGATTTATTAAAATATATCTTAAACATGCAAGGAAGTAAAAAAGTATGTTTTGGTACAGACTACCCTTTCCCATTAGGAGATCTAGAAATTGGAAAATTCATTGAAGAAAGTGATTTATCCAAAACAGTACAAGAAGATATTTTTCACCACGCTACCTTAGATTGGTTGAAATTGGATAAAGGGATGTTTTTGTAATCAATAAAATACCATATAGATTAAAAACCGCTTCTGGCGGTTTTTTTTATGCCTAAAACTGACGTACATCATTTTTTCTGATAAGCTATTTCAGTTACTTCGTGCGTTTAAATAGCAAACTAAAATGAAAGGTAACCCCATCGAATTAATGGCTCCTGCTGGCTCATTTGAAGCACTTCAAGCGGCCATACAGGGAGGAGCAAATTCCGTTTATTTCGGAGTTGAACAATTGAATATGCGAACCAAATCAACGCATAATTTCACATTGGAAGACTTGCCTGAAATTGTTCGAATTTGTAAAGAAAACAACCTGAAAAGCTATTTAACTCTTAATACGATATTATACGATCATGATATCGCTTTAATGAAACGCATCGTAGACGAAGCTAAAAACAGTGGTGTTTCAGCTATTATTGCATCCGATCATGCAATTATGAATTACGCAAAAAAAATAAATCAAACTGTTCATATATCAACTCAATGTAATATTACAAACATTGATTCCGTTGAGTTTTACGCCAACTTTGCAGATGTAATGGTATTGTCACGTGAACTTAGTATATTACAAGTTGAAAGTATTAATAAAGAAATTAAACGACGCGAAATCACTGGTCCTTCTGGAAATATAGTTAGAACAGAGATTTTTGGTCACGGAGCATTATGTATGGCAGTATCAGGAAAATGCTATTTAAGTTTACATAGTAATTTCTCTTCCGCAAATAGAGGTGCGTGTGTACAAAATTGTAGAAAAAGCTATATCGTTACAGACAAAGATACCGGATATGAATTGGAGGTAGACAACGAATATATCATGTCAGCTAAAGATTTATGCACTATCGATTTCTTAGATAAAATAATTGAATCAGGTGTTAGTGTATTAAAAATTGAAGGCAGAGGAAGAAGTGCCGATTATGTTTATATAACAACTAAATGCTATCGAGAAGCAATAGACACAATAACAGAGAATACATATAATCAAGAGAAAGTAATCGCTTGGAAAGAACAATTAGCGACAGTTTTCAATAGAGGTTTTTGGGATGGGTATTACCTAGGAAAACTAATGGGTGAATGGAATGATTCATATGGTTCAAAAGCGACTACAAGAAAAGTGTATGTTGCCAAAGGTCGAAAATACTATGAAGAAGCTAAGGTAGGTGAATTCTTAATGGAGGCGCAAGATCTAAAAATTGGTGATGATATCTGCATAACAGGTCCAACAACAGGAGTGATTTTTTCTAAAATTGAAGAATTACGCGTAGATAATAAACCTGTCATCCAAGTTAAAAAAGGAACAGAATTCACGATTATTACACCTGAAAAGATTAGACCATCAGATAAATTATACAAAATTGTAGAAGCCTAAGAATGGTAAGAATTACGCAATTAAGAGCTAAATGTATTGGTTGTAACGCATGTGTCGAAGCAGATAAATACCGATGGAGAATCTCAAAAAAAGATGGCAAATGTACACTTATAGGAGGAAAAGAAAAAAAAGGTTGGTATTCAATTCTTGTAGATGATCACGAATTAGAAGCCAACCTAATAGCAAGTAAACATTGCCCTGTAAATATCATCAAAGTTGAGCAACTAACATAAAAACTATTCTGAATACATTGGTTTTATCTCTGTTGGTACTTCATTATTTATTGGTTTAATTTTTTCTTTCTTTGGCAATATATTTTCATTGCTAATTGATATTGAGTTCGGTATTATTCCTTTTTCTTTTAATATAGGTTCCGTTGGCTTTGTTACTTCTTTTGTTGTAACATTATTTTGATTCTTCGGAGTCAAAGAGACCGCTTTATTAGTGTTTACTACAGCACCTTGATTTTTTACATCTTTTTGATTATTCACTATTTTCATAGTAGAACAAGCAAATATAAAAGAACTAATTACAAGTAAAAAAACGTTTTTTTTCATCTTATTCTGAAAATAAAGAACCAACAAACTCATCACGATGGAATAATTGCAAATCGTTCATCCCTTCACCAACACCAATATATTTAACAGGAATTTTCATTTGATCAGAAATACCTATCACCACCCCACCCTTAGCAGTACCGTCTAATTTAGTGATTGCTAAAGCATTAATATCTGTTGCTAATGAAAATTGTTTTGCTTGTTCAAATGCATTCTGACCAGTAGAACCATCTAATACTAATAAAACTTCATGCGGAGCACCAGGAATTACCTTATCCATCACTCGACGAATTTTAGATAACTCATTCATTAAGTTTACTTTGTTGTGTAAACGACCTGCTGTATCAATTATAACCACATCAGCACCTTGCGCTTTAGCAGAAGACAATGCATCAAAAGCAACCGAAGCAGGATCGGCTCCCATTCCTTGATGAACAATTGGTACTCCTACACGCTGTGACCATATAATCAATTGATCAACAGCAGCAGCTCTAAATGTATCTGCAGCACCTAACACTACCTTCTTACCTGAGTCTTTAAAATGATGAGCTAACTTACCAATCGTTGTTGTTTTACCAACGCCATTGACACCTACAACCATGATTACATATGGATTACCATCTGTCTTAGGAAATTCAAAGCCAGATACATCATTTGAATTATTTTCAGCAAGTAAAGACGCGATTTCTTCTTTCAATACACGGTTTAACTCTGAAGTGTTGAGTACTTTATCACGTGCTACACGTGCTTCAATACGATCAATAATCTTCAAAGTTGTTTCTACTCCTACATCCGAAGAAATAAGAATCTCCTCCAGGTTATCAAGTACATCTGCATCAACAGTAGATTTACCTACGATAGTTCTGGCTAATTTCGAGAAAAAACTTTGCTTTGTTTTTTCTAACCCTTTGTCTAATGTTTCTTTTTTCTCTTTCGAGAATAATCCAAAAAATGCCATAGTCTTAAAAATAGAAAAAGCTCCCTAAATATTAGGAAGCTAAATCAAAATTAGTTCGTATTAGAATTAGTTTTTTTCAAACCACTCTTTCACTTTATCATTGTGAACGATTTCTTCTTTAAAAGTATATGAGTTAGTCTTAGCAGACTTAACCATTTTAATAACTTTTGTATGCTCTTTACCTCCTCCTTTTTGTAAGGATGCTACAACTTTCTTTGCCATGACAGACTATTATTTAATTTCTTTATGAATAGTATACTTACGTAAGATTGGATTATATTTTTTAATCTCTAATCTTTCTGGTGTATTCTTACGATTTTTTGTCGTAATATAACGAGATGTTCCAGCTGCTCCAGACTGTTTGTGCTCTGTGCATTCTAAAATCACTTGGATTCTATTTCCTTTTGCTTTCTTTGCCATTTTATTTACTTTTTACGCTACCACTTCACAGTGGGTACAAGCAGTTTTATTTAAGATATCCTTTTTCACGAGCCTCTTTAACGACCTCCGTGATTCCTTTTTTATTGATTGTTCTCAACGCTGAAGTTGAAATTTTCAATGTTACAAACTTATCTTCTTCTGGAAGAAAGAATTTTTTTGTAACCAAGTTCGGGAAAAACTTGCGTTTTGTTTTTCTGTTTGAGTGAGAAACATTATTCCCAACCATTACTGACTTACCCGTTAATTGACAAACTCGTGACATCTTATATATTTTTTAAAACTAAATCTAAAAGCGAGTGCAAAGGAAAGCATTATTTCCTTAACTCACAAATATAACTCTGATTTTTTATCTTCTTTTTTCTAATAAAGTCAAACGAAGCATATTCAGAGCTGCAAATATAGTCATTTGTATGTTTCTTTCACGATTATCACCTAAAATTATTTTTTTTGTTTCACATTTCCCTTCGTATGCTATCGCCATCCAAACTGTTCCAACTGGTTTTTCAACCGTTCCACCATCTGGACCTGCAACACCTGAAATTGAGATACAATAATCTACTCCCAACTGCTTCCTTCCTCCTTCAGCCATTTCAATTACCGTTTCTTCACTTACGGCTCCCAAATTATTTAATGTATCTGGATTTACAAAAGCCAATTTTGATTTCAAATCATATGAGTAAGTCACTAGACTTCCTGAAAAATAAACACTTGCACCAGGTACAGAAACTAACGTATTGGCAACACCTCCACCTGTGCAACTTTCAACCGTACCAACAGTTTTATTAGATTCTACCAATAACTTCCCAACAACCTCTGCTAAAGTATCATTTTCATATCCAAATACATGACTAGGCATTCGGAGCTCCAACTCTTTAATGTACGTATCGATCAATTCCACACCTTCTCTTCCTTTATAAGATGATATTCGCAATTTAACTAAACCCGGAGACGGCAGATAAGCCAACCCTAAACCATCTGCATGAATTCTATTTTCCCAATCCTCCAATTCCTTTGCCAAAAAAGATTCACCAATTCCTGTTGTTAATACAGTTCTGTGATACAATGCCTTAACCTTAAAAAATTCCACAACTTTATCTAATACAAAATCACGCATTAAACCCTTCATTTCGTAAGGAACGCCAGGCAAACTAACCAATACGCACCCTTCTTTTTCAAACCACATACCAGATGCGGTACCATGGTAATTTGGTATAACTTCACAATTTTTAGGTAAAGCAGCCTGTAAACGATTAACCTCAAGCATTTCTCTACCCCTCTTAATAAAATACCCTTCCACACGACTTAAAACCTCCTGATCAACAACTAGTTCCGTATCAAAATACTCCACTAAAGTATGTTTGGTAATGTCATCTTTTGTAGGTCCTAACCCACCAGTTACAACGACCAAATCACTTCTTTTCATCGCTTGATCAATTGCAAACAATATATCCTCCTTTCCATCAGACAGGGTCGTAACCCACTTTACTCGAACACCAATTAAAGCTAACTCACTTCCAATCCACGAAGCATTTGTATTTATAGTCTGCCCGATTAATAACTCATCTCCAATTGAAATAATTTCAGCTTGCATTTTATGGCTTTTTTTATATTTCTGCTAAAATTATTGTAAGTTTGAATATCAAAAACAGAATTATGAAAAAAAATACACTTTTCGCTAGTATTTACACAATTATTATAATTACAATTACTTTCAGCTTCAACTCCAACACCAATATACCTATTGGTAACGAAGAAATAATTAAAGGTTTAAAAGACGCATTAAACATTGGAATTGAAAACGCCGTAAAATCAAGTTCAGCTACAGACGGTTTTTGGAAAAACTCATTAATAAAACTACCATTTCCTGAAGACGCTAAAAAAGTAAAAGAAACAGCATTAAAATTTAAAATGAATGGACAAGTTGAAAAATTTGAAAACACACTAAATAGGGCTGCTGAAGAAGCAAGCAAGGAAGCAACACCTATCTTTATAAAAGCCATAAAAAACATGTCAATTAGTGATGGACTTGCAATATTAAACGGAGGCGAAGGAGCTGCAACTAACCACCTACAAAACGCAACCACACAAGAATTAAAAACAGCATTCCTACCTAAAGTAAAATCAGCTATTGAAAAAGTTGAACTGACAAAATACTGGAAACCACTTATAGATAAATACAATACTGTAAATCGATTTACTGGAGGTCAAAATATCAACCCAGATCTTAATGCCTACGTAACAGACAAAGCAATATCCGGACTTTTCAAACTAATTGCAATTGAAGAAAATAAAATCCGAAAAGATCCAGCGCAAGCTTTAACAGGAATCACTAATACCGGAATAGAAACAGTAAAATCTGTATTTGGCAGTATCTTAAAAAAATGATCAAGACTTCATAAAATCCATCACTAAATACACCAAAGATTTACCCACAACAGCAGATTCAACATCATTTTTTGGACCTCCTTCTGGCAAATGCAAATAAACTACAGAACTAGCTTGTTTTGTATGAATAACATAATTCCTTGCTTGCTCCAACGAAATACCCGAAGGAGTATAAGCACTCGAAGGCATACCTACAATTGCATCCAAATCTAACTCCAACCCAACCGATTCGCTTTTATATTGAACCAAGACACTATCTAGATCTTTATATAAATCTCTCTTTCCGAGTAAATAATCTTCAAAAAAAGTAAAGTAACACCCCGACTCTTCCATCCTACAAAGCATCTCCTCACTGTTATAAGACTGATGCAACCCCAAAACACTATATCGCGCTAAAAAACCTTGCTCTTTAGCATACGAAAACGAATTACCGCTATGACGACTTTCTAACACACGAAAATCAGCATGAGGATCACAATTAACGACATTAATATTTTTACAGATAGCTAAATTATATGCCTTCATTAAAGGGTAAGCATTATTATGCCCACCACCAATCAAAATAGGAACATATCCTTTTTTATAAATTGTAACAAGATGCTCCACTAAAAAATCATCCAACTCACAAACCCCTTCTCGCAAATCAACAATACTACTTGATTGAATTTCAAAATCAATCACTCCATACAACAATACTTTTTCACCAGAAAAAAAACGATTCGACTGCACGTTTAAAAAACGTTTAACAAACGCATCAAATCCATTTTTAGCACCAGGCAGCCCCAAATTAGCCCGCGGACCAACATCTTCGCGAACACCAACAACAACATACCTTCCTTCAAAATCATCAAAATCGTCAAAACACTTAACAACTTGACCCAACTTTGTTTCCCCTTCCCTAACAGAAGTATTAACATCAAGGTATTCCTTTTGAATTGGAGTAAATATAGGATAACTCATATCTTGATTATTACTTAACTTCATGCTGTAACATCAATTGATAAAAATCGTCTGGAGGTGAAATTGGACGCATCGTTTCTTTAGCAACAAAAACCAAAGTTGTTGTTGCTATCGAAATAACTTTTCCTGATTCGTTCTCCACCTCATATCCAAAAAATAAACGAGGACCTTTTAATCCAACAATCTTTGTTTTTATTGACAACAAATCATCATAATATGCAGGCGCAAAATAGCGCACATTAAATTCTGACACAGGAAGCATAACACCAGCACTTTCCATCTGCTTGTAACTCATCCCAAACGAACGCAATGCTTCAACCCTTCCCACTTCAAAATATTGCGCATAATTTCCATAATAACAATACCCCATTTGATCTGTCTCCCCATAACGAACTCTCAACGAGGTAGTTTGACTAAAATTAATATCCATAAATAATTAAATCGAAAACAAAATTTACCTTTACTTTTACAAAGATAATTAATTATCCTTCCAACTTTTTAAAACAACAAAAGTAGCTTACGCAATTCCACTTATAGACAAAAAAAAACAACACACAAGTAAAAAAAAGATAAAAGTCAATAGCTTTTGAATTTTTTTTTAAACTAAATAATCACAATCTTTGTATCGTGAGTAGCGAAATAAAAATAAAAGACTGAAAAACAATAATTTAAGCCTTTTAAAAAGTTTTGAACACTTACTCTTAATAACTACACTTTACATACAATGGAAAGAGATTACGAAGAAGCTTGGGGAAAATGTTTAAAAGTCATTAAAGACAACATCGCATTAAATTCATATAAGACATGGTTTGAACCAATCACACCTGTCAAATTAGAAAACAATGTATTAACTATACAAGTTCCTTCCCATTTTTTTTACGAATGGTTAGAAGAACACTACATCGTATTACTTAAAAAAGTTATAAAACGTGTTATTGGCAACGAAGGACGTTTAGAATATAGTATTGTTATGGAAAATAATAATAAAAATTCTAATCCATACACTGTCAAACTACCTACCTCAAACAATACATCAGTTAAAAATAGCCCTGTAAGCGTACCTTTAAACATCAATGAAAATCAAATCCGTAACCCGTTCATTATTCCAGGATTGAAAAAAGTAAATGTGGATTCTAATTTAAATCCAGCATACTCATTTGAAAACTTTGTTGAAGGTGATTGCAACAGGTTAGCAAGATCAGCAGGATATGCAGTTGCAAATAAACCTGGAGGTACCGCTTTTAACCCACTATTAATATACGGAGGTGTTGGTTTAGGTAAAACACATTTAGCACACGCTATCGGAATAAGTATCAAAGAAAAATTCCCCAACAAAACTGTACTTTATGTTGGTTCGGAAAAATTTGCTCATCAATTTATCGACGCGATAAAACAAGAGTCTATCAATGACTTTATCCACTTCTATCAAATGGTAGATGTTTTAATAATCGATGACGTACAATTTTTTGCAGGAAAAACAAAAACAATGGACGTTTTCTTCTCTGTTTTCAATCATTTACATCAAAACGGAAAACAAATTATCTTAACTTCTGACAAACCACCTGTAGAAATGCAAGATATGGAACAGCGTTTGTTATCAAGATTTAAATGGGGATTATCTGCAGACCTAACTGCACCTGACTTAGAAACGCGTATTGCTATATTACAAAAGAAAATGTATGGTAATGGAATTGAATTACCAAGTGAGGTAGTTGAATATCTTGCATACAGTATCAACACTAACATACGTGAAATGGAAGGAGCTTGGACTTCTTTATTAGCTCAAGCTTCATTGAACAAAAAGGCAATTACTTTAGATTTAGCGAAACAAATGATTGACAAATTTGTCAAAAATACGTCTAGGGAAATTTCGATAGATTATATCCAAAAAGTAGTATGTGATTATTTCCAACTACCAATGGAAATATTAAAATCGAAAACTAGAAAAAGAGAAGTTGTTCAAGCAAGACAAATATCTATGTACTTCTCTAAAAAACTTACAAAATCATCATTAGCAAGCATTGGTGCTCATTGCGGAGGAAAAGATCACGCAACTGTTCTGCACGCATGTAGAACAGTTTTGAATCTTTCAGAAACAGATAAACAATTTAAAGTTTACCTTGCCGACTTAGAAAAGAAGTTAGCAATACAATAATACAAACCACCTTCGGGTGGTTTTCTTTTGAATACACTTTTGAATAAAGAAACATCATATAATACTTTAAAAGCAATAAGTGAAGGTCTTTACAAAGAAAAAGGATCTAAATTCATTGCATACGCCTCACCTTGTAGAAATGAACAAGAGGCAAAAGAATTACTTTCTGAATGGAAAAAAAATCATCATCAAGCAAGACATCTTTGCTACGCCTACCGTTTTGGTGTTGGGAATTTCACAACTAGAGCAAACGACGATGGAGAACCATCCAACAGTGCAGGAACCCCTATACTCGGACAAATACAATCATTTGAACTTACCAACATTCTAATTGGAGTAATTCGTTATTTTGGCGGGACAAAACTTGGAGTTGGTGGGTTAGTACAAGCATATAAAGCAGCAGCAAAAGATGCTATTGAACAGGGAGAAATCGTAGCACAAGAACTAAAAACAACTCTTGATATTTCCTTTCCCTATGAAAAAATACCTTTACTTATGAACATAATAAAAACTCATAAAATAAACATTATTTCACAACAATTTGATCTACATTGCAATATAAAAATTGAATACCCATTAAGCGAAAACTCTACTATTTTTAACATACTTAATGAAATACCATTACTTGACATAACCATTATAGAATGAAACTTTTAAAAAAACTAACCTCCATTGCAGGTGCATCTAGTGATGAATCTAGAATTAAAAAATTCTTATTAAAATACTTCAACGAAAATAAAAATACCTGGAAAACAGAACCGACTATTTACGCAACTGAGGAATTTCAAGATTGTATCGTACTTGTATTCGGTAAACCTAAAACAGCTATCTACGCTCATATTGACACCATTGGGTTCTCAGTCGCATATGACAATCAACTCGTGAAAATTGGTGGACCAGACATCCAAGACGGTATCCAACTTGTTGGATTAGATTCTATAGGGAAAATAGAAACAGAATTAATGGTTATCGAACAAGAAAATGAAAGACCAATACTAAAATGTATTTACCCCAGACAAATAGATCGTGGCACTATCCTAACCTACAAACCAAACTTTAGAGAAAACACAAGCACTGTTCAGTCTCCCTACTTAGACAATCGACTAGGCGTTTGGTCTGCACTAAAAGTAGCAGAAACACTCGAAAATGGTGCAATCGTTTTTGGAACATACGAAGAGCACGGCGGAAATTCTGTTGGCTATATTTCTCGATTTTTATTCGAAAAATACACTATAAGACAAGCATTAATATCAGATATCACATGGATTACTGACTATGTAACTCCAGGAAAAGGAGTGGTAATCTCAATGAGAGACAGTGGCTTACCAAGAAGAAGTTACTTAGAAAAAATAATTAAAATTGCAGAGAAATCAGGAATCGACTTTCAATTAGAAGTTGAATCTGCTGGAGGTAGCGATGGGTCATCCCTTCAAAAATCCGATCTATTAATCGACTGGTGCTTCATAGGTGCTGCAGAAGACAATGTCCACACCCCTGACGAAATAGTTTCTAAATACGACATCATGTGTATGGTTGAACTATACAAAGTGTTAATGAAAAAACTTTAGCTATTTAACATAACTTAAAATCTTTCTATCACCTATAAATCATCATTATATATTTATATTCTCACAGAGTAATTACAAAAGACAAACTTTTATCTTAAATTCAACTGACTTGCATCATAAAAATTATATACTTAAAGCTTTAATTTAGCAGTATAATTTAAAGATAAAGAAAATGGAAAAACATGATTTACACAACGAATTCCCTGAATTCAACGAAAAAATACACGAATACAAAATTTCAAATACACACTTTAGAAAATTATTTGATACTTATCATGAAGTAAACAATGATATTCACCGCATCGAAACAGGTGCAGAAGCAACTAAAGATGAGGTATTGACTGAACTAAGATTAAAACGTGTGCATTTAAAAGATGAGTTATACGAAATCTTAAACAAATAAAAAAGCCGGTTAAACCGGCTTTTTTATTTAAATTCCCTCTGCTAATTCTAGCCATCTTTCTGTCTTAGACTCGATAGCTAGAACAATCTCACCTAGCCTAGTTCCAGCATCCATAATCTCATCATTCGTCATTGATCCATCTGATAAAATCAAAGTGAATCTTTCTTTTTCACTTTCAAGAACCTCCAACTCCTTCTCAAGCAATTCAAATTCTTGCTTCTCTTTAAAAGAAAGCTTTTTCTTTTCAGATTGAATGACTTGAACTACTGGCTTAGGCGCAGCAGCAGATTCTTGTTTTTGTTGTTTTACAGCATCCGCCTTATCTTGACGTTCTTGTTTGATATCATCTTGTAATTTCTGACGGTATTCAGTATAATTCCCTACGATATCTTTTATCTTACCCTGTCCTTCAAATACAAAAATATGATCCACCATTTTATCCATAAAATAACGGTCATGGGAAACTACAATCAAACACCCCTCAAAGGTACGCAAGTAATCTTCCAACACACTCATCACGAAAATATCCAAGTCATTCGTTGGCTCATCCAAAATCAAGAAATTAGGATTCTTCATCAAAACAGTCATCAACTTCAAACGACGCTTCTCTCCTCCACTTAACTTATAAACAAAATTGTAATGCATATCTCTTGGGAACAAGAATTTTTCCAAAAATTGAGCAGCTGTCATTTGCTTTCCTTTTTCTAAAGGAATATATTCAGCTATATCACGAATGACATCAATTACTTTTTTATCGTCATCAACCTTGATTAACTCCTGATTGTAATATCCAAAAACAACTGTTTCACCTATAGATACTGTACCTTTATCAACAGGCTCTAACTCTTGAATCATATTCAAAAATGTAGATTTTCCGGTACCATTATTTCCAACAATACCTAAACGTTCTTTGCGTTTAAAATTATAGGTAAAACCATCTAAAATTACACGTGACGGCCATGCTTTATAGATTTTGTGTAGTTCTAGTATTTTCGTCCCAAGACGTTCCATTTTAACTGGGATCTCCACCTCACTATCATCAATACGTTGTTGAGCAACACTTTTAATATCTTGAAACGAATCAACACGCGCTTTTTGTTTGGTTCCACGTGCTTTAGGTTGCTTTCGAATCCAATCTAATTCTTTTTTAAAGGTATTACGTGCCTTATCAATCGTAGATTGTAACTGCTCCTGTCTTTCTGCTTTCTTCTCTAAGAAATATGAAAAATTTCCTTTATACCTATATAATGTTTTATCATCTAATTCTAAAATAGTATCACAAACAACCTCTAAAAAATAACGGTCGTGGGTAACCATCAAAATAGTAGATTTAGATTTAGAAAGATATTCCTCTAACCATTCAATCATATCTAAATCCAAGTGGTTTGTAGGTTCATCTAAAATCAAGAAATCAGCCTCCGAAACCAATACTTTCGCTAAGTTAACGCGTTTTTTTTGTCCACCAGAAAGACTACCAACCTTCACATCGGTGTCATTTAACTTCAACACAGACAATATTTGAGCAACTTTCACTTCAATATCCCAAGCATTCAAATCTGTCAATTCTTGAAAACACTCATTTAACATATCGTCATCTTGGTTTTTCATTGCCAAGTTGTATTTCTTAACAGCTTGAATTTCTGGCAAATCATGATCAAAAACCGCCTCCATGATTGTCATTTCGTCATCCATATTTTCACTCTGCTCCATGAATGCCACACGAATATCATTACGATACACAATACGACCAGAATCGTACTGCTCTTTATCCATCAAACATCTAAGAAGGGTAGTTTTTCCACTACCATTTTTTGCAACAATAGCTACTTTTTGTCCTTGGTCTATTCCAAAGGTAATATCAGAGAATAACATACGGTCACCAAAGGACTTCGTAAGATTCTCAACTGAAAGATAGTTCATAATAAATTTTAACGGATACGGTCTACTGAATCAAGTAGCTTTTTGTCTTTTTTAACTCTCCAAGAGGCTAAATAACTAAATACAACAGCAATTGCAAGAACAAAATAACCTGGACCTAACACTACTGATTCTGTATTTTTTACAAAAACACCTAAATAAGCGTTCAATGTAAGTACGAAAAATATAAAACTCAACCCAAACTTAATACGATTACTCAATTTTAATTGCACCTTTATTTTTTTGAATAAAAAAATCGAAACTACAATTAAAACAGTAAAAAAAATTGAAACAGGATAAATCCAAATTATTTTTTCACTTATCTCCTTATCATTCACAAATTTCACAATGGAATAAAAATCAAATTCATAAATAGCATCTTTTGTTTTAAATGTAAAAACATTCATTCCAAAATTCAAAAAACTCAGACATATAGCTGCGGCTAACCAATAAAGAGACTGAACTCGCTGTATCATAGTATATAAATTTACAAGCAAATATAAGTAAAAGCAACCGAAGTATATACAGAATGTAAATTGTAAGAAATAATCTTGTTAAATCTCTAATGGAATTAAATACACCTATTTATTTATTAATGAAATAATAAAGTACTATTAATTAAACTTTTTTATAAATTATGGCCCTACAAAACCATGATTAAAAATCTATTAAACATAAATTAATATTAAACCTTCAAGTCAAATAAACACATTTAACTATAGATGATTTAATCTCTTGGGTAAACTATCCTAAATCCAATACGATTACCTTTAAAATCTACCTGTCCTGTTTCACGAGCTGCTGCTCTACAAGACGTTGCAGAATTAGCCCAACTTCCTCCTCTATTTACACGCATCCCGCCTATTGAAGCACCTTCTGGGTCAATGGATGTACCTTGAGGATAAACTCCATACCAATCTGAGCACCATTCAAAAACATTACCAAACATATCGTGAACCCCAAAGAAATTAGCATCATACGAACCTACAGGCATCGTTTTACCAACTTTGATTTCTTCTCCACAACGTAGAAATTCATTTGTTCCATCAAAATTTGCTTGTTTTTGAGACAAACAATTAAACTTACCGAAAGCAAATTTACCATTAGCACGAGCAGCATATTCCCATTCAGCTTCTGTAGGCAATCTTCCTCCCATCCACTGAGCAAAATTATTCGCCTCTCTCCAAGTAACGTTAATTACAGGGCGATTACCTCTCCCCCATCCATTATCATCAGGCTTTTCTAAACCTACAGAATCACAATAAGCATCATACATTTCAAATGTAATTTCATACTTGCTTATTTTATAATCACTTAAAGTAACTTTATGTTGGATTTCATCGGTATTACGCCCTTTTTCAGCATCTAAACTACCCATTAAAAAAGTAGTGCCTTGAATATCCACCATTTCAATCTTAGGCTTTCCTTCTTTTTTCACAATAGTAGACTTACCCGTTTTAAAATAGGTATCCAACTTCATTAAAGAATCTAAAACCTTTTTAGTAGTAGCTAACTCAGATTTTAACACTTTAGATTCTTTAGTCAATTTAGGATCTATCGACTTTGTTATTTTCTTTGATTTTATATTTTTTTGCTGATGTAATTCAGACTCAAGTAACGAAATTTTCTGATTTAATTGATTCATATCTTCAGAATGCAAAAGCATACATTGCTCTAACTCTTTTTTCAACATGCCTATCTCTTGTTGTTTTAATAGAATTACATTCGATAAGCTATCAGACTGTTTTTCTAACAAACGAATCTGCTCCTTTTTACTCTGACCAATAGACGAAAAGGTTACAGCAATAAAAAAAACAAAGGAAATAAGTCTCAAAATCATGCGTTACAAATTATTAGTAACGAAATTACGAGAATATAAAAAGTTAAAAATATGAGAAAGAGATAGTTTTAAACGAAGAAATGTTAATCTGATATAAAACTACAAATACGCATTTCTGCGCAACCAAAAATCTAACAATACTATTGCAGTCATCGACTCAACAATGACTACAGCGCGAGGCACTACACAAGGATCATGTCTTCCTTTTCCTGACAACTCAACTTCCTTATGCTCAGAATTAATTGTTTGTTGAGATTGCATCAAGGTTGCTACCGGTTTAAACGCTGTCTTAAATGTTATCGGCATACCATTGCTTATACCTCCCTGTACTCCTCCACTAAAATTGGTTTTAGTTGTGCCATCAGGATTAAACAAATCATTATGTTCACTGCCTAACATATTAACTGCGCTAAATCCAGATCCAATCTCAAAACCCTTCACTGCATTAATCGAAAGCATCGCTTTTCCTAATTCTGCATGTAATTTATCGAAAACAGGCTCTCCCAAGCCTACAGGAACTCCATTAACTATACAGTAAATACTTCCACCAACAGAATCTCCCTTCTTTCGTATCTCTTTGATATAAGATTCCATTTCCAATGCAAGCTTCTCATTTGGACAACGAACACTATACTTCTCAATCAACGAATAATCTACATTGAGTAATTCTTGAGAAGTTAACGAAATTGACCCCACGGAATCAACCATAGCATGAATTTCAATCCCCAACGTGATAAGATATTGTTTGGCTAACGCTCCCGCCACAACACGAGAAATAGTCTCTCTTGCACTAGATCTACCACCACCTAAATGATCTCTATGACCATATTTTTGCTGGTAAGTATAATCAGCATGTGACGGTCTAAAAACATCTTTCAAATGATCATAATCCCCTGATTTATGGTTTTCATTTATGACTTGAAAAGCAATTGGTGTTCCTGTGGTTTTACCTTCAAATATCCCTGATAAAAATTGAATTTGGTCAGCCTCTTTACGCTGGGTAACGATTGCCGATTGTCCAGGTCTTCTCCTACTTAATTCTTGCTGAATATGTTCAATATCCACTAAAAAACCAGCGGGGAACCCCTCGATTATTCCACCAACTGAATAACCATGAGACTCCCCGAAAGTTGTTAATTTAAATAATGTGCCGTAGGAAGAACCTGCCATTAATTACAAATTGTTTCCTGAGTTAAATTCAAAATTTTTCTTACCTCTTCTAAAGTAGGCGCCTCAGCGTAAGTACGAAGTACAGGTTCTGTTCCAGATGCACGAATCATCATCCAACGTTCGTCATCAAAAAAGTACTTCCAACCATCTGTTGTTTTTACTTCTTTTACTTCGTATGAACCAAAAGATTTAAATACATCTCCTTTACAATTAGCAATGATTTGTTGCTTTAATTCCTCCGTAATATGCAAGTCATTACGTTCAAATTTGAACTCCCCAACTAAAGCATATACCTCATCAATTAATTGTTCCAAGGTTTTACCAGATTTAGCCATGTATTCCCATATAATCAACCCCATCCAAATACCATCTCTTTCTGGAATATGCCCTTTAACAGCGATACCACCAGACTCTTCACCTCCAAGTAACACATCCTCAACAACCATTTTAGAAGCAATCTCTTTGAAACCTACTTTCGTAGTTTGCTGTGGTAAGCCATATAACTCAGCTAATTTTTCTACACGTGGCGTTACACTAAATGCTGTTACAACCTTACCTGACATTCCTTTATGTTTCACCAAGTAATGAATCAACAACAATATAATATGATGAGAATCAACAAATTCTCCTTTAGAATCATATAAACCGATACGATCTGCATCACCATCGGTAGCTAAACCACAATCAATATTACCCTTCTCTTTAATAAAAGACTCAAGTTCTTTTAAATTTTTAGCAATTGGTTCAGGTGCTTGTCCATAAAAAGAAGGATTAGCTTCACAATGCAATAAATGCGTTTTAGGTAAAATTCTTTTAATTACATTCTGACCAGCACCATACATTGCATCATATACTAAATTCAAGTTTGAATTACGAATTGCATCCAAATCAAAATTAGCCTCTATATGTTTTACATAATCAGTCTCTAAATCAACAATTACAACTCTACCCTCTGTAATTGCATCTTCGATAGAAACATTAAGGTAAGCTCCATCAATTGTTTCAGGTATAATGTCTTCTACATCCTGAACATCTTCTGGCGCCAATGGACCACCAAAATTAGCTTTTAGTTTATATCCATTATACGCTGGTGGGTTATGACTTGCAGTAATAATTACCCCTAAAGAACAATCATAATTTTTAGCACCTAATGAAATCATTGGTGTAGAAACAAATCCTTTCGCTAGCTTAACTGTTACACCTTCACTTAAAAAGATTTTAACAGCAGTATTCACGAATAACTCACCTGCAAAACGACAATCGTGACCAATTATAATAGAAGGGTTTTGAAATTTTCCTTTTGCCCATTTAGCTGTAGCTAATGCTACACGCGCTACATTTTCTACGGTAAATTCTTCTGCTATAATAGCTCTCCAACCGTCGGTTCCAAATTTTATTTTAGTTGCCAAAATCTTTCTAATTGTATTAATAATTATTTTTTAAATTCCATGATTGTTTTCTCAATAATAGAGACACAATCAAGTAATTGCTCTTCATTCATAACCAATGGTGGAGCAAAACGAATGATATTTCCATGTGTTGGTTTAGCCAATAGACCATTTTCTTTTAATGCTACACATAAATTCCATGCAGTATCACTATCAGGGGTATCATTAACAATAATAGCATTTAACAAACCTTTACCTCTTACCTTAACAACTAATTCTGTTTGAGTAATAATTCTATTCATTTCCTTACGGAACAAATCACCTAATTTACGTGCATTTAATGCCAATTGCTCATCTGCTACAACATCTAATGCTGCTATCGCAACCTTAGCCGCTACTGGATTACCACCAAACGTAGAACCATGTTGTCCTGGTTTGATAACCATCATAATATCATCATTAGCTAACACCGCAGAAACTGGATAAGCGCCACCTGATAAAGCTTTACCTAAAATCAAAATATCTGGTTGACTATATGTTGCTTGTTTCTCACAGTGTTTTTCACAAGTACAATTACCACAAACTGCAAGTAAACTACCTGTACGTGCGATTCCTGTTTGAACCTCATCAGCTATAAACAATACATTATTCTCAGTACACAATCTTCTTGCTTCAGCTAAAAAATCTGTTCCAGGAACGTATACCCCAGCTTCACCTTGAATAGGCTCCACTAAAAAACCAATTACACCATCCTCTTTCAATGCTTCAGCTAGCGCATCGGTATCATCATATGGGATACGAATAAATCCAGGAGTAAAAGGTCCGAAATTCTTTTGAGCGTCTGGATCATTCGAAAACGAGACAATTGTTGTAGTTCTACCATGGAAGTTATTTTCACAAACGATAATTTTTGCTTGATTCTCAGCAATACCACGTTTTTCATACCCCCATTTACGACATAATTTAATCGCCGTCTCAACTGCTTCAGCCCCCGTATTCATTGGTAATACTTTATCAAAACCAAAATATTCAGTAACATACTTTTCGTATTCACCTAATACATCATTATAAAACGCACGTGAAGTAAGCGTCAATGTTTGTGCTTGTTCAATCATCGCGTTCACTATCTTAGGATGACAATGCCCTTGATTTACAGCAGAGTAAGCAGACAAAAAGTCATAATAACGTTTCCCATCTACATCCCAAACATATACACCTTCCCCTTTCGACAAAACAACAGGTAGTGGATGATAATTATGTGCTCCATGTTTATCTTCTAATTCTATCAATTGTTCAGCCGATTTTTTTTCCATTGTTGCGTTCATACATTATGTGTTAGCAGTTCATTAAATAAATCTAAATGATAAAAAAGTACTATTTAGATCGCAAACAAAGATAGTTTATTTCCTGAAATCATCAAAACAAGAAATACTTATAATTTCCTTTGTACATTTGAATTAAAATTGATTTGAAATATGGTTGTAACGATAAAAAAATGGTGGGAACAATTATTTACCCCTCCCAAATTTTATTTCGAAAATTTATTTGAAGAAGCAAACTATATCATCACATATCGATTCCTGCTTTTTTTAACCGTTGCACTTAGTTTACTCGGAACAATACTTGTTATTGCTAACAAGCCAGTTAATTATAGTTTAACGTTTTTAGCTGTGCTATTTTCTTATTACTCACTTCATCACATAAAAAAAACAGGGGAATTCAAAAAAACAGCAGTTATCGTCTCTATTCTATACGCAATAATAATAGAGGCTTCCCTCTTTTTGATTCCTCAAAACCCTCATATTATTGAAGGTTTGTGGATGGTGAACAATGTCTTTTTTGCTTTTTTAGCAGTTGGAAAAAGGTCGGGGCTTACAATTGCAATAGTACATGGTCTAAGTATGAGTAGCCACTATCTATTAATTTTTGAAAATAAAAGTGATTTCCTTCCTAACTATGATTATCAATTACCTGAAATAATCGGTATTTGCCTTAACATATTCGCCGCATTTACTGTATTAATCTATTTTAGTCACGAAACAATTAAAACAAACAAACGCGCATCAGATCAACTAAAAGCGAGTGCCGCTGAGTTAAAAAATCAACTTGAAACAATCAATCAACAAAATCAAGAAAAATCAGTTCTACTCAAAGAAATTCACCACAGAGTAAAAAACAACTTGCAATTAATAATCAGTCTCTTACGATTACAATCACGTGAAATAAAAGACGAAGTTGCCATCGGACAATTCAACGAAGCAATAAATAGAATAATTGCAATTTCACTTGTACATGAAAAAATGTATCAATCGGAAGATCTTTCACGCTTAAATCTTGAAACATACTTCACAGATATTAGCAATGATTTATTAATTTCGACACTAATGTCAAATAAAGTTAAAGTAAATATTGATTTTCATATAGATAAACTTAGACTAAAACCAATTGTACCCTTAGCCCTAATCTTCAACGAATTATTATCTAATTCTATCAAGCATAATGTCGATAACAATGATTTGCTATCGATATCTGTTTCTATGAGACAAGAAAATTCAAAATACTTACTATTTGAATACAGTGATAATGGTTCTTGGAAAACACCTATAAATAAAAATTCATTTGGACTTGAACTTATAGAAGCGCTTGTGCAACAAATCAATGGTACAATAAGATTAGAGACTAACCCAAATACAAAATACGCCATACACTTTCAAAATATAAAATAATCTAAACGATAATTTAGTATTATTTCTATGGAAAAGATAGTATATTTGAATACATAAAAAGTATGCAATATGACATCCATTGAATTACTAACAGAAGTTGATTCGATAACACGAAAAAACATTGATTTTATTCAGAAAAATTTAACAAAACTATCTGAAAACCAAATTAAATGGAAACCAAATTCATCTTCATGGAGTTTAGTAGAAATTTTTGCACATTTAAATGAATACGCACGTTTTTACCATGCTGCATTTGCTTACAAAATAGAAATTACAAAATTCAGAGAACCTAAATCACAATTCATCTCCTCACCACTTGGAAAGTCTGCATGGAAATCTATGAAATTAGGAAACCTCAATAATATAAAAAGAAAATTCAATGCGCACCGTAATTTTAACCCCAGTGTACAGACGGAATTAGTTACAGGAAAAGACATTGAAGTATTTAGTGAAAAACAATCCGAATTGTTAGAATTAATAGAAAAAGCAAAAAACGTAAACATTCAACGTGTCAAAGTTCCAATTGCAATATCAAAATTGATCCGTTTACGTCTTGGTGATGCTTTATTATTTGTTGTATACCACAATGAAAGACATATACAACAAGCTTTCAATCTTATTGAACACAGAGCATTTCCTAAAAACTAATGGAAACTAAATTTGCCTATTGTATCGTTGCTATTTGTCCGGTTCGAAGTGAACAAAAAGACAGCGCAGAAATGGTTACTCAATTGCTTTTCGGAGAAGTCGTTGTTATTAAAGAAAAACAAAACAACTGGATTTTCATGCAATCACAGCAGGATAATTATGAAGGTTGGATTGACGAAAAACAAATTCGTTATATTACTCAAGATGAAGCGTTAACTTGGGAGAAAGAACAAGTTATCACAACAAAAAACACGGAAATTATAGGTCCTATCGGAAAACTCACTGTTCCACAAGGTGCATACATTTCAAAAAACTCACCCAAACATTTTTTTATAGGAAAACACAGTTACACAAGTAAATACAACATTACTCAATCAACAATTCTGCAATTTTCAAAAACGTACTTAAATACTCCATATTTATGGGGAGGAAAATCTAATTATGGAATTGATTGCTCTGGATTTTCACAAATCGTCTATCGAAGTCAAGGAACGGAACTTCCAAGAGACGCATCTCAACAGGCACAATTAGGTAATTCAATAAATAGAAAGCAAGTAAAGGCAGGTGACTTAGCTTTTTTCATAAACGAAGCAGGTAGGGTAATCCATGTTGGTATTTTACTATCAAAATCTAAAATCATTCATGCAAGTGGAAGAGTTAAAATCGACAAACTCGATGACACTGGAATTTGGAGTGAAGAACTTGGAGACTATTCTCATAAATTGAGTGTAATAAAAAGACTTTTTTAGACGAACGATTTTTAGAAAAAAGAACAAAAACTTAAATGTTCGAGCCTTTCAATCTTTATGCGAAGCGGTCTTTTTTCTAGAAGTCTTTTTTCTTTTAACTCCTTTTCTCATATCTAATGACAAATGTCTCATGTCTAATTAATATATTTGTTTACTATTAATCACTGAATAGAGTTAGCATGGAAAGAGATAAAGTAATATTTGATTTAATTCAAGAAGAGAAAAACAGACAATTACACGGTATTGAGTTGATTGCATCTGAAAACTTTGTGAGCGAACAAGTAATGGAAGCAATGGGCTCTGTTCTTACCAATAAATATGCAGAAGGTCTTCCAGGAAAACGATATTATGGTGGTTGTGAAGTAGTTGATAAAGTTGAACAATTAGCTATCGATCGTTTGTGTCAATTATTTGGTGCTACTTGGGCAAATGTTCAACCACACTCAGGAGCACAAGCAAATGCGGCTGTTTTCTTAGCTTGTTTGAATCCTGGAGATAAAATTTTAGGTTTTGACTTATCGCATGGTGGTCATTTGACACATGGTTCGCCAGTTAACTTCTCTGGTAAATTGTACAAACCATTTTTCTATGGTGTGAAAAAAGAAACAGGGTACGTTGACTACGAAATGTTAGAAGAAGTTGCGCGTCGCGAGAAACCAAAAATGATTATTTGTGGTGCTTCTGCCTATTCAAGAGATTGGGATTACGCACGTATTCGCAAAGTAGCAGATGAAGTTGGGGCTATTATTTTAGCAGATATTTCGCACCCAGCTGGGTTAATTGCTACAGGATTATTAAGCGATCCATTAGCATTTTGTCACATCGTAACAACAACGACTCACAAAACGTTGCGTGGACCACGTGGAGGAGTAATTATGATGCGTGAGAACATCGAAAATCCATGGGGTATCAAGTGGAATAATGGAAACTTAAAAACATTAGGAGCATTGTTAGATGCAGCAGTTTTTCCAGGGATTCAAGGTGGACCACTAGAGCACGTGATAGCTGCAAAAGCAGTAGCGTTTGGAGAAGCATTGACACCAGAGTACAAAAAATACATGCAGCAAGTACAAAAAAATGCGGCAGTGATGGCAGAGGAATTGGTAAAGTTAGGATATAACATCGTTTCAGAAGGAACAGACAACCACAGTATGTTGATCGATTTACGTTCGAAAGGTGTAAATGGGAAAGATGCAGAAATCAACTTGGTAAAAGCAGATATTACGGTAAATAAAAACATGGTTCCGTTTGACACAGAATCTCCTTTTGTAACTTCCGGAATTCGTGTGGGTACACCAGCAATTACTTCCCGTGGATTGAAAGAAGCGGAAACGAAAGAAATCGTGAAATTATTGGATGAGGTACTTTCAAATATCGGCAACGAAGAGGCGTTAGCGAATGTTAGAACAAAAGTAAACGCGATGATGAAAGATTATCCGTTGTTTGTGATTTGTCCAGAGTAAAACTAACCCCGTCACATTGACAAATCCTATAACCCCTTCACATTGAACAGATTATTAAACCTCATCACATTGAGAGTAGTATAATTCCCGTCACATTGAGCGGAGTCGAAATGAGGGGGTGAAAAATAAAAAAAACAAAAGACCGATGATGAGAATTTATCGGTCTTTTGTTTATAATTAATAAGTTATATATTTCTTATTTAGATGTAAAAGTATATTCTTTATTAACTTAGAATACGCTTTCGAAAAGTAAATATTTAAATTTGCACATGGATATACCACACTTCACCTCTTTTAACAATCCTGTTGCGCATGTAGAGCTACCAGTAAAATTTACATTTCCTTTCTATTACGACCCGCACCCACTTGCCTTGCAAGCAGCGAAAGAACTTCAAGAATATATAGAAAATCAATCTGATTTCGAACATAATTTCGGAATAAACAAAGAGCAAGAAGGAATTATCATTGGAAAAATGTTTGGTGTACTTGTGGTACAAAAAAACAATGGTGAACTTGGATATTTAGCAGCTTTCTCAGGTAAATTAGCTAATGGGAACCATCACGAACGCTTCGTTCCCCCTGTATTTGACATACTCAAAGAAGACGGTTTTTTCAGAACACAAGAAGAAATTATTAGTGCAATTAATAGAAAAATTGAACTATTAGAAAATGACCCACTATTTCTATTACAACAACAAGAAGAACAACAGCTTATTATCTGTTCAAATGAAGAGATAGCACAAATCAAAGCAGATATTAAGACGAACAAAGCACTTAGAGATCAAAAAAGGAAACAATATCAATATCAATTAGAATCGAACGAAATTAACCAAACAACTTACGAAGAGTGCTTACAAGAACTAGTAAAACAAAGTCTTAAAGAAAGTTATTACCTCAAAGACCGTACGTTACAAATAAAAGAAGCATTAGCTATTAGCAAAGCAAAAACACAAGCTTTTACAGATCAAATTGTTACCTTAAAAGAAGAAAGAAAAACAAAATCGGCCGCTTGTCAACAAGAAATATTCGACCATTATTATTTTCTTGATAAAGAACTAAATAAGAAAAGTTTAGGTGCAATATTCCTAGCGACAGAAGATCAAAAACCACCTGCTGGTGCTGGAGAATGTGCTGCACCAAAACTATTACAATATGCGTTTTTACATCAACTAAAACCAATTGCATTAGCCGAATTTTGGTGGGGACAATCACCAAGTTCAGAAATTAAAAAACACGGTCAGTTCTACCCTGCTTGTCGCGGTAAATGTGAACCTATCTTAGGACACATGTTGACAGGTATCGAAATGGATGAGAATCCAATGCTAACAAACCCAGCATTAGGTAAAGAATTACCAATCGTTTTTGAAGACGAGTATTTGGCGATTGTAAACAAACCTGCAGAATTTTTATCAGTTCCTGGGAAAAACATTTCAGACTCGGTATACGAACGTGTAAGAACCCTCTACCCTAACGCAACGGGACCACTCATTGTACACAGATTAGATATGTCAACTTCAGGTTTAATGTTGATTGCAAAAACAAAAGAGATTCACAAACACCTACAAAGTCAGTTTCTAAAGCGAACGGTTAAAAAACGGTATGTAGCATTATTAGATGGAATAGTAAAAATTCCTTCAGGGGAGATTAACCTGCCTTTACGTGTTGATTTAGATGATAGACCTCGTCAATTAGTTTGTTATGATCATGGTAAACCTGCGCTTACCCATTTCGAAACTTTTGATCATAAAAACCGCCGTACTAAGGTTTACTTTTACCCAATTACCGGAAGGACACATCAATTAAGAGTTCATGCTGCTCACCCTCAAGGATTAAACACACCGATTGTTGGTGATGATTTGTATGGCATCAAAGGTAATCGTCTACATTTACACGCAGAAAGTATAACATTCAGACATCCGGTTAGTAAAGAGATTTTAACGTTTCAAGTAGATGCGGAGTTTTAAAGGAATCATTTATGCCTTCATTCATATTTTTTTAAATGATCACTTTTCCAATCATTTTTTTCGAATCACTTCCTACCCCTGCTAAATCAGCATATTTGTTCCATAAACTTAACACATCTCTTACATCTTCAATAATTTTTTCAGGGTTTTGAACCCTATAATAACTTGCCAACTGTAACAACTGTTTTAAACCAGGTCTAGCGCTCTCCCCTGCAACAGAAGTGCTATGCATGCCATGCCCCGAAGATGAAAATGTTAAATCATATACTGGAGCAAATTTCCATGTTCCTTGTTTATCCATTAAAAAAGAAAAATTCTTACTGTGATCATCTCTGTTGTGTGAAAACACATTAAAAGTAGCTAAGCGTAAAATGTTTTCATAAGCACCTACATGACGTTCTAATTTAAAAGCACAGTCCATCAAGTGACCGTAATCCAATGTACTTAATCTGAAATTATCATGCATCAATCCAGCGGCTGAATGTAAATGTAGTCGTGAATTATCGATGCGGTCGAATCGTTTAGTACCAAAATAATTCTTGCCGGACTTGCCTTTAAATAATCGTGACTCACTCATCGTTAATCCTGCATCCAAAGCCATTTTATAATAAGCAAATTCAATTTCTGCAATGTCGATTCTGTCAAATGACGAAGGAAATTTTATAATCCAATGCGAATATCCCTGCGGTAGAATAGAATGTCCAGTTAGTATGTGATCTGTTTCAGGATTATAAGCAATCAAAATTTTTGGTCTTGCACCTCCTGAAGAACCTCCTAATTCATACAGTTCATCCAATAAATCGGAACTAGTACCCGACAAAACAACATTCATTTCATGTGCTAACCTGTCTAAATCTTGAATAGATTCAGTGATTATTTGTTCCTCTGTAATTGGTCTGTAAATTAAAGCTCCCATACCGTGTTCGCCTACAAAAGATAATCTGTCCAAGGGATTTATATCTACGATTGGAATCCCTTTTGATATTAATTTTCTGTCCAATAACAATCTTCCCCAACCTTCAGGTAAGGAATCCGCAAATACACCAAACAATCCATCAAAAGGAAGCTGGTCAGTCACTTGTATCTTTGAGTTTATTGGTAATTTAAATGGCGAGATATTTATTCCTAGTTCAATAAAATCAGCGTCATATTTAAAATAGATTCGTTTATTATCAGAAACAAGTTCACCAACCTTAATTTCTACTAAATCAAAACAAATGGAAACCGATATTTTAGTAGTTCCTATCATTTTCTTTTAGATTGCTTACTAAATAATTTTTCGATATGACTAAGATCTTCTTTTGCTTGGAAAAGTGTATCAAATTGCTCCAAAGTATCTAGTAGGTGTGCCAATTTCACTAAAGAATCCAAGGAGATTAATCCTGTACGCTCAAACCTTTTTATACTCCCCAACGACACACCAGAACGTTCTGCCATTTGTTGTTGCGAATAGTTGTGTTGCTTACGTAATTTCTGAAAACGTTCTGCTATTTCTTGCAAAACATCTGAAGGATTTTTTGACATTCCGAATTTTAGCATAGCGGTTAATATTTTAACCAAATATACTAAAAAATGATTGTTTTAGCTAATATATTAACCTATTTAAAAAATGAATTTCTTCAACAAAAAATACCCACCAACAAAAGCAGCAAAAAGAATTCCTGCCATTTTCCAATCATAATACCCCATTAAAACCAATACTACATCTACAACAGCAACAGCAACGTACAATAATCTTTTAATCATAATTTCAATTTTTGAAGGTCAAGTATAGCAAATTAAATTTAAATAGCACCTACGCACATTTCCACTTCAATAAATGATTCGTATATTTGCCCCTCTCTATGAAAACCATGAATTTAGCGCACCACCTTAAACATCCCGTATTCAAAGTTGTGTCACAAATATGTGAGGAACACCAATTAGAAGCCTACGTAATCGGTGGGTTTGTTCGTGATTTAATTTTAGAAAGGCCATCCAAAGATATTGATATTGTCGTTGTTGGTAACGGAATTGAGCTAGCAGAGAAAAGTGCTGAAATTTTACGCGTAAAACATGTTTCTGTTTTCAAAAATTACGGAACAGCGCATTTTAGATACAAAGATTTAGATGTTGAATTTGTTGGAGCACGTAAAGAATCATATGCTGAAAACTCTCGTAATCCTTCAGTAAAAGAAGGAACTATTCAAGATGACCAATTACGTAGAGACTTTACCATTAATGCACTTGCTATCAGCTTGCAAAAACATAATTTTGGTGCATTAATTGATCCTTTCAATGGAATTGAAGATTTGGAAAAAGGAATTATTCGTACACCACTCGACCCAAGTCAAACGTATTCTGATGATCCTTTACGCATGTTGAGAGCTATTCGTTTTGCTACTCAATTAGGATTTAAAATTGAAAAAGAAAGTTTAGAAGCGATCCTATTAAACGCAGACAGACTAAAAATTATTACGCAAGAACGTATATCAGACGAACTTAACAAAATCATCCTTTCTAAAGAACCTTCTAGAGGTTTCAAATTATTGGATAGTACAAAATTGTTACCTCATTTTTTTCCAGAAATGACTGCTTTAAAAGGCGTGGAAACAATCAATGGGAAATCACACAAAGATAATTTCTACCATACGCTTGAAGTACTAGATAATATTTCTGAAAACACGAATAATCTATGGTTACGATGGGCTGCAATCTTACATGACATAGCAAAACCAAATACAAAAAGATTTGACCCAACGATTGGCTGGACTTTTCATGGCCATGAAGACGTGGGAGCACGCTTAACACCCAAAATTTTCAAACGTCTTAAACTTCCATTGGATGCTAAGATGAAATATGTTCAGAA
>CANGHE010000015.1 GCA_947453545.1 Flavobacteriia bacterium | reverse complement strand
GCACGTGAAGAAGGTGTTTTCGCTGGTATGAGCAGCGGAGGTTCTGTTGCAGCAGCATTAAAGTTAATTCCATCATTAGAAAGTGGAGTAGTAGTATGCATCATCTGCGATCGTGGAGACAAATATTTATCGACAGATTTATTTGATTAAGAATCTCTCTTCCCCCTTTGAAGGGGGATCGAGGAGGGTGACACTATAAAACAAAATTTAAATTATTAATTTTACAACCATAAAATAAAACATCATGATAGAAACAGATATCATCATCATTGGAGCAGGACCAGTAGGGTTATTTGCAGTATTTGAAGCAGGATTATTGAAATTGAGATGTCATTTAATCGACTCATTACCACAGCCAGGTGGACAATGTTCTGAAATATATCCTAAAAAACCGATTTACGATATTCCAGGATTTCCTTCAGTATTAGCAGGTGATTTGATTGATAATTTGATGGAGCAAGCTGCCCCTTTCAAACCAGGTTTTACCTTAGGTGAAGCAGCACAAGATATAGAAAAATTAGAAGACGGTTCGTTTATAGTTACTACTGTAAAAGGTACGAAACACCATGCGCCAATCGTTATGATAGCAGGTGGATTGGGAGTGTTTGAACCACGTAAACCACCTATTGCAAATATCACTGATTTTGAAGATAAAGGAATTGAGTATATCATCAAAGATCCTGAGTTCTATCAAGGAAAACGTGTAGTTATCGCTGGTGGTGGAGATTCTGCCTTAGATTGGTCAATCTATTTAACGGAGAAAAAAATCGCTTCAGAGGTAATTCTTGTTCACAGAAGTAGTTCTTTCCGAGGACACTTAGATTCAGTTCAGAAAGTAATTGATTATGCTGAAGCAGGAAAAATCACTTTAGTTACAGAAGCAGAGGTAACAGGATTGGATGGTTCAGACCATTTAGAAAAAGTTATCATTACACATGCAAAAGAGGGGGAAATAGTAAAAGAAGCTGATCACTTTATTCCTTTATTTGGGTTGAAACCAAGTTTAGGTCCGATTGCTAACTGGGGACTAGAAATTGATAAAAATGCCATCAAAGTAGATACATTGGATTATTCAACAAATATCCCAGGTATTTATGCTATCGGTGACGTAAACACTTATGAAGGTAAATTGAAATTGATTTTATGTGGTTTCCACGAAGGAACAATTGCTTTACAATCTGCATTTGCTCGTATTCACCCAGATAAGAAAAACGTATTGAAATATACTACTGTTAACGGGGTAAACGGATTTTAGTTATACTTCAATTGACTAGTCCTAAATAAGCGATACAGATTATTAAAGACTAAAATAGGTATTCATATCCCAGTAAACATGTGTTTACTGGGATATTTGTTTTTTATAAGTTTAGTGTTATTATCTAAAATCACTTAAAATTCAATCTGTATCTATTTTTTATTTCATTAGAATACGTTTTTATAAAGTTTATATTTTCATTTATTTCAAAATCATTACTAGGTGATGGAAAAGGAGGTAGAATAAATTTAATGTCAATGATATTTGAATTATTCATTTCAGTAAAAAAAAATAAAATGTTTGAATTAATCTTTTTTGCAAGTTTGAAAATATTAGTTGAATATTCACCAGTTTTAGCATCATCTACCATTAAAACAATAGTTTTATTATTCAGTAAATAATTTTTAGCCTTAAGTAATACAAATGAATCTTTTAACAATGCGGGTATTTTAGCATTAGTTCCCCAAATTGCCATTTTTCCATCTTTTGTTGCTTCACCAATAATAGCGAAATCAATATTTTTATTTTCCAAGTAAGATCGAATTGCTATTTTACTGAAGGGAATGTGAGATGTACAAAGAATAATTCCATTCTTTGAATTGATTTCGTCAAATCTAGAAATAGTGCATTGAATTGGAAATTCAATATTTGTTCTAGTCAACATTGATAATAATTTATCAATGTGTTTTAGTCTTCTTATTTGATAATGAGTTTTGATATCTTTTTTAGTAAATGGAATATATTTTGTGTATTTACTTATTTTACAGGTAATAACAAACCAGTTTTCTGAATTTTTAAAATTGATAATTATTATTGTAATGAAACGAAAAAACAGATGATAAGGATGAATTTTTTTTATGTAAGAATATAAACTTAGCTTAATCATTTTTTGTTTCAAGTATAGCTTGTAGAATAATATTTCCAGCTTTTATAATTTCATCTTCTGTAATATTGAGAGGAGGAGAGAGTCTAAAGCTATATGGATGTGAAAGAAACCAAAAACTAATTAACCCCAATTCTAAACAACGTTTAACAACCTTTTCAACTCGTTCGAACGAAATCATATCAAATGCGAACATCATCCCAACTCGTCTAATTTCCTTAATTTCAGTTTCTTTTGATAATATATCTACTAATAATTGACCTTTCTTTTCTACTTCAAAAAAAATGATTTCGTTTTCTAATACTTCAAGAAATGCAAGTGCTGATGCACAAATTATTGGATTGCCACCAAATGTTGTTATATGTCCTAGCATTGGGTTATAGGTAAATTCTTTCAGATTTTCATAAGAAGAAATTAATGCACCAATCGGAAGTCCTCCTCCGAGTGCCTTACCAAGTGTCAATACATGGGGAGTAACGTTACTTCGTTCGAAAGCAAATAATTTCCCTGCTCTACCCATACCACACTGTATTTCATCAAAAATTAATAATGCTCCAACAGATTCGCATTTCTCTTTAAGAACCTTTAAAAAAGCTGGAGAACTTTCTCTTACGCCTGCATCACCTTGAATGGTTTCAATGATTACACCAGCTGTTTTTGCAGTTATTTGATCTAAATCATTTATGTTATTATGCTGTAAAAAACGGATATCAGGTAGCAAAGGACGAAAAGCTTGCTTTTTTATTTCATTACCAGAAATACTCATTGAACCATGTGTACTTCCATGATAAGAACCTCGAAAAGAAATTATTTCACTTCGATTAGTTACCCTTTTTACTAGTTTTATTGCAGCTTCATTTGCTTCTGTTCCAGAGTTAACAGGATATACACAATTCAAATCTTCTGGCAATAGAGAAACTAATTTTTTAGAGAAAGCTAATGTGCTATCTTGGATAAATTCCCCATAGACCATAACATGCATATGTCGATCTAATTGTTTTTTAATACTTTGAATGATATGGGGATGACTATGACCTACATTGCTAACAGCAACTCCGGCAATCATATCCATGTAAGATTTGCCTGATTTATCGTATATATAAATTCCCTTAGCTGAATCAACATCAATTAAGTACGGATAAGGATTAGTTTGTCCTTGTAGTTTCAAGAATTGCTCTTTATCCGTACTCATATTTTTTTATGCGTTTTTACGTTGAATTACTCTAAGGGCAGCTTCAACAATATCAGGTGTATCAATATGATATTTTGTCATCAATTCCATTGGTGTACCACTTTCACCGAAAGAATCATTCACGGCTACGAATTCTTGAGGAACTAATAAATTTCGTGTGATAACTTGTGCTACAGATTCGCCTAATCCTCCAGCAATCATATGTTCCTCAGCCGTAACTACACATTTTGTTTTAGCTAAAGACTTAAGTAATGCTTCAGTGTCTAAAGGTTTAATGGTGTGCATATTGATTAATTCTACATTAACGCCTTTTTCTTCTAAGATTCTAGCTGCTTCGATTGATTTCCAAACCAAATGCCCACAAGCTACTATTGTAACATCTGAACCTTCGATTAAAACATCTGCTTTGCCTAAAGTGAATTTCGCATCTGGTTTAATAAAAATAGGCATTACAGGTCGGCCAAAACGTAGATAAACAGGACCTTCATAATCTGCTATAGCTATTGTAGCTTGTTTCGTTTGATTAAAGTCAGCAGGGACAACTACAGCCATATTGGGTAACATTTTCATCATTCCAATATCTTCCAAAATTTGGTGTGTTGCTCCATCTTCTCCTAAAGTTAAACCAGCGTGAGAAGCACATATCTTTACATTTTTGTTAGAATATGCAACTGCTTGTCTAATTTGGTCATAAACACGACCAGTAGAGAAATTTGCAAAAGTACCAGTATATGGTATTTTACCTCCAATGGTCATACCTGCGGCCATTCCAATCATATTTGCTTCAGCAATACCAACTTGAAAAAAACGTTCAGGGAAATCTTTTAAAAACGCATCCATTTTTAATGAGCCAGTTAAATCAGCACAAAGTGCAACTACATTAGGGTTGTTTTTACCTAACTCGTGAAGTCCCTCACCAAATCCAGAGCGAGTGTCTTTGTTTCCAAAAATTTCAAATTCAATCATGATGCAAATTTATAAATTTAATGATGTTGTTTTATTTGATATTATCCTAAAATCTTGTTCATATGAATAAACTGAAGATCGAATACTTTTTTGCCTATAAGCTACACGGTATTGACCGGGTTGTAAATACCATTGCCCAGAAGTAGATTGTTGATCAATGTTACATACCCAATCCCATTTTCCATTTACATTAAGAATAAAAATTTGACCTACAGTCGTATTCCCGCATTTATACGTAAATAGTCCAGGTGCTTCAATATCTATATTAGTTACACTACTTTGATTTACTTTAATATTCTGATAACTTCTAGGCAGGGTTAATATTTCAACTTTATAATTACCTACAATATATTTATCAGTTGTATTTATATCTTGCACATTTAATGTTGAAGCTAAGTTATTATCTTGAATTACTCGTGTTTGAATATTATAGTTACGTGTAGCATTAACCAATCTTGTTCTTATGTAACCTTGTGGTGCGTCTAATACAATAGTATTATGTATGTTCTTCTTAATTGTAATATCATATAATTCCACTTTTGGAGTTGTATTAACTACTAAATCATATTTAATTGAAGGGTCTAAAATAAGTGTATCAGGATTATTATACCTATTCATAGTGTGTTCGAAAGTGTATTTAAGTTGATTTGTTCCTGCTTTGTAAAGAAACATAGTTACATCAGTTTCTACTGGTTTTCCTGAAATATCATTTAGATTAATTTGAACAGTTGTGTTAACTAAGGCTTTTGACACAACATTTTTTAACGCGTTTTTAAATGCATTTTTTGTTTCAGCTTCTGAGTAACTTCCGATGCATTTGAATTGTTCTAAATAATCGAGATTCAATCCAAGACCAATAACAAAAGGAGTTATATTTATATTTTTATCTTTTAGTTTTTTTGCTATTACACAAGGATCATTATCACAAGCTTCCAGCCCATCAGTAATTAATATAATTATATTCCGTGAATTCATATCAGGAAAATCTTCTGCTGACGCTTCTAACGATCGGGCAATCGGGGTAGTCCCTTTTGCTTTAATTGTTTTAATAAATCCTTTAATTCGTTGAAAATTATTTATTCCAAAAGGTATTTCAAGTTTGGTGTCATTACAATTTTGGAATGTAGGGGTAATAGGGGATTGATGACCATAAACACGTAATGCAATTTCTAAGTTAGCACTTCCTTCAAGACTATCAACTGCTTGAGCAAGTAATTCTTTTGCTGCTTCGATTCGTGTTTGTTTATCATCCCATTCAGCATTCATACTATTTGATGCGTCAAGAATAAATAAGATGCGTGTTAACTTGTCTTGTCCAAAAATATTAGATACAAGAAAGAGAGATAATATGAAAATTAGTTTTTTCAACTAGTAATCTCCTAACGTTTCTTCTAATTGACCAAGTGCGATAGTAAGTTGTTCAGCATTAGGTGCAACACCATGCCATTTATGGCTTCCTTCCATGAAATCAACACCTTTTCCCATTTCAGTTCTCATTATAATTATAGAAGGTTTTCCTTTTCCTGTCAATTCTTTTGCTTGTTTTAAAGTCGTTCTAATTTCTTCAATGTTATGTCCATCCATCTCAAAAACATTCCAACCAAATGCTTCCCATTTCGATCTTAAATTCCCTAGAGACATAACATCTTCAACGTCTCCGTCAATCTGACGACCATTATAATCAATTGTAGCAATAAGATTATCTACTTTTTTTGCTGCTGCATAAATCGCGGCTTCCCAAATTTGTCCTTCTTGTAATTCACCATCACCATGAAGTGTATATACAATTGAATTATCGTTATTTAATTTTTTAGTTTCGGCAGCACCGATAGCACAAGAAAGACCTTGACCGAGTGATCCAGAAGCCATTCTAATTCCAGGAAGTTTTTTATCCGTACTAGGGTGACCTTGCAGTTTAGAACCTAATTTTCTAAAAGTACCTAAATCTGCAATTGGGAAATAACCACTTCTTGCTAAAACACTATACCAAACAGGAGAAATATGTCCATTTGATAAAAAGAATAAATCTTCATTTACACCATCCATATTAAAATTAGTAGAATTATGCTTCATAATATCGAAGTATAAAACAGTCAAAAAATCGGTACAACCTAATGAACCACCTGGATGACCAGAATTTACTGCAGAAACCATTCGAACTATGTCTCTTCTAACTTGAGATGCAATATTTTTCAATTCTTGTGTATTCATGGTGTGTAAAATTTATAGTTACAAAAATAAAACTTATAAGGTAAATAATGGTTTTTATATTGAAATTATTAGAAAATAATTAAACACTTTATCAACAAAGCTCACTTAATGCTTTCTTTGTTCCTATAGCTTTAGTTATGTAGTCTTTATCCCTTTTAGGACTTCTAGCTGGAGAATATTCACGACCATAAAATATAATTTGTAAATGAAGCTTATTCCATTTTTCAATAGGAAATAAACTTTTAGCATCTTTTTCAGTCTGTAAAACATTTTTACCTGAGGTTATTCCCCATCGAGTAAGTAATCTGTGAATATGAGTATCAACAGGAAACATTGGATGTCCGAAAGATTGAGACATTACTACAGAGGCTGTTTTATGTCCAACTCCAGGAAATGTTTCAAGATCTTCAATATTTTCAGGAACAATTCCATTATATGATTCAATTAATATCTCTGACAATCGATGAATTGCTTTTGATTTTTGAGGAGATAAGCCACAAGGTCTTATGATTTCTTTAATCTCTTCAACAGATAATTTAATCATATCTGCTGGATTATCTGCTTTTTGAAATAGAATAGGGGTAATTTTATTTACACGTTCATCAGTACATTGTGCAGATAATAAGACAGCGATAAGTAGGGTGTACGGGTCTTTATGATTTAATGGGACTGGTGTTGTAGGATATAAATGTTCTAATTCGTTAATAATGAATTTCACCTTCTCTTTCTTTGTCATACAAATTAGTATATTCGATTTAAATTATGAGTATGAAATTAGAAGAATTATCCTATCCAATTTATAGAAAACGAAAAAATAATCGATCATTTTATAAAATAAACTCTGTTAATCAGTTTGATGAAATTCAAAGTATGGGAACTAAGTATATTTTTTATTCTTTTACAATATCTCAATATCCTGAAATATTAATGTTAATGGATATGATAGCTATGACAAACGATCTTTACGAAGAATTTGATAATAATGAATGGGAAGTGTTAAAAATAAAAACGGGAACCTTATAGTTCCCGTTTTTATTTAAGATTTGAATATCTTTTTATACCACGGTTTTTGTTCTATATTGTTACCGTAGCCATAACCGTAGCCATAACCATAGCCATAAACTTTTTTGTAGTCTGAACCATTTAGAATAATTGCCATGTTTGGTAATTTGTTCTCGATTTGTAAATTTTTAGGAATTTGAAGTAAACGTTTATCTAAGAAATTTGCTCTACTTACGTATATGATTGCATCTGAGTATTTTGTTATCAATAATGTATCAGTTACTGGACCAGAAGGTGCCGTATCAACGATTATATAATCATACTGATCTTTTGCCTTTTCGAATAAAACGTTAATGCGTTCATTCATTAATAATTCTGCTGGATTAGGTGGGATGTCACCGGATGGCAAAATGTCAAACAATAAGGATGAATGATTCTTTATAATTAATTCATCAATTGTTAATGTGTTGTCCATTACAAAATTTGTTACTCCTTTTTTATTTTCTAAATTTAAATAATCTAGTAGTTTAGGTGCACGTAAATCCATACCTATCAACAATACTTTTTTATTTGATAAAGCAATAGTTGTAGCTAAATTTAAGGATATAAACGACTTACCCTCTTTAGCAATTGTTGATGTAACGAAAATTACTTTGTTACTTTTGTTTTTGTCATTAAATAAAAAATCTAGGTTTGTCCTTAATAATCTAAAAGATTCAGAAATACTATCATTAGAGTTATTTGTGATTACAATTTTAGATTTATTTTTTGGAGTGTCAATTAGTGGTATATCACCTAAAAATGGTAAACCAGCACTAATAACATCTTGTTTAGTATGAATTTTTGTGTCAAAAAGTTTATATAAATAAATAATTGCAATTGGTACGATTAGGCCAATAAAAAATGCCACTAAGAAAATGATTCTCTTTTTGGGTTTTATTATTAAACCATTACTATATGCTTCGTCAATAATTTTTGTATTTGCAACGGTTATAGCTAATGAGATTGAAGTTTCCTCACGTTTGTGAAGTAAAAACATGAACAAATTTTCTTTTATCTGTTGTTGTCTGGCAATTTCTTTAAAATCTTTCTCTTGTTTTGGGGCAGATTTAAGCTTATCATCTAATATTGAACTTTGTTTACTAATTTCTCGTTTTTTTATTTTTAAAGAACTTTTAACATTAGATAAGTTTTCTTTTAAATTACGTTTTAAACTATTAATTTGATTGTCAAGATTAATAATTACAGGATTTTTATCTCCAGTAGTAACGATCAACTTTTCTCTTTCTAAAATAAGATTATTGATTGTTTCTATTGTTTTTTCTACTAACATGTTTTCAATTCCTATGTTAGCTGGAATTAATTCATTAACACTGTTTTTTGTAATGTGATCAATAATGTAATCAGTTAACATGATTTGAGTGTTATTCTCTAATCTTAGTTGTTCATTAACACTTTCATTTTGAAGAAATTGGTTTGTGTTTTCAGCTAAATCAAATATTTTATTAGAAGATTTAAAACTTGAAACATTTTGCTCAACATCAGAAAGTTCATTTGTTAAATAAGAAATTCTTTCGTTAAGGAAATTTAAAGTGTTTTTTGATACTTCATTTTTATCGGTAATTGCATCGTTTTTATGTTGTTGAATTAGATTATTTAAAATAGCTTCTCCTTTTTCAATGTTTGATGTCTCTAAAGAAAGTGTTATTGCACTGGCTTCTTCATTGGTTGGTTCTACTTTTATAGCTGATCTATAATTATCTATAACTGAATTAAATTCATTTATTGAAATTATTAAGTTTCTACCAGAAAACTTTGTGTAGTCTTTTCTGTTGGGTGTAATTATTATTTCACCTATTCTTGTTTTAAATGAGGTTCCAAATTTATGTGTGGATTTTTGTTCTGTCGACAAATCAGTTAATTCAAAATTAGATTCATTTAAGATTTTTAATTGAAATTGGGCGCTTTTATCATAGACTGAAGAATCTCCTTTAATAAAATTAATCTTTACTGATTGGGTATTAAATAGTTCAACATCGTAGTGACCATTATTATCGATGTAACTAATATTTAATTTTAAATCATGTACAACTTTAGAAATAAGAAAACGTGATTTTAAAATCTCTATTTCATTTTCGAGTTTACTTTTAACTCCACCCAAGTCTAATCCTAATCCTTCAAATCCTTCCATTTCACCTTGAATATCACCTTTTCTTTCATCCTTAACTAGGATGCTAGCACTTACATTGTAAGTTGGGGTAATGTTCTTAACTCGAAAATAGCTTATCGCTAAACAAATAATTACAGATATAAAAATCCATCTCCAATTCGAAATATAAGGAAATATAAGGTCTTTTAAGTTTAATTCCTTTTCAGAAGAATCTAAAGGAGTATTTAAATTGATCATTTTGTTAAAATATTAACAGTAGTTATTATTAAAGATGTTACAGAAAGGATAATTCCGTAAGAAAATTGTGCAGCAGAAGAGTTAATTCTAGCTTGATTAGGTTGAACGTAAATAACGTCATTTTGTTGAAGATAATAAACAGGCGAATTGTATATTTCTTTATTTCTTAAATCAACAAGGTATTCTTTCTTTTCTCCTTTTTCATCTCTAATTACTAAAATATTATCTCTTTTACCTGTAATTAATAAGTCGTTAGCAAGACCAATAGCTTCAAGAATTGTGAAACGTTCGTTTGGAATTGTATAGGTCCCCGGATTTCTTACCTCACCAATAACTGTAACTTTAAAATTTTGAATTTGAACTAATATAATAGGGTTTTTAATATAGTCTTTAATTTTTTCTTGAAGCATATCAATAACTTCAGATCGGTTCAATCCTTCTACTTTTAGCTTACCAATTATTGGGAAATTAATTTCACCTTTCGCATCAACTAAGTATCCCTGTGATACAGGATTCCCTACAGAATAACCTCTATTTAATGTAGTTGATGTTATTTGTGGGAAATTGAACAATTTCACACTATTTTCATCAGCACCAAATACTTGTATTCCAAGAAAATCATCTTTTTTAATTTTTATGTTAAAGTTTTGCGCTTTTGCATTTTTTAACGGCTCCCCTTGAAAATATAAAAGATTTTTTTTTGAAGCGCATGAATATAATAAGATACTTAGAAAGCTTATTAATAGGTATTTATTCATAGTAAAAATGATTTAGAGACAAATTTAGTCATTTAATTAAAATTTAAGCACTTCTTTTGTTTTTAAAAATAATATTAAAAATTGCCTTAAAGAAACAAATAAAGTCAGTTGTAAGTGGATGTTTTTCTTTCATTACCAAATACTCACGCTCCGCATCAAGAACACTTTCAACATTACTTAATCTATCAAATGCAACATAAGGTGGTATACAACCCGGTTTATATTTAATACGCATTTCTTGTAAATCTTTAGGTATATCTTGAAAGTATCTTTGACTTATTGGCCTAACTCCTACAAGTTTTAATTCTCCTTTAAATAGATTTATTAATTGTGGTACTTCATCAAACCAATATTTTCTGAGTATTTTACCCCAAGGAGTAAGTCTAAAATCATCAGCAGGTTTTCCTGTATCAGAATAGCCATTAATTTTTAAAATATAGTCATGTAAAAACTCCGCATAAGGATGCATTGTTCTAAATTTATAAACGCCAATTATTTTCCCGTTTTTACCCATTCTAGGCATTTTATATAAAGGTCCATAGCTTGCGGTTTGTGTTGATGGTTCATGACTTTTTTTGACTACAAAATAAAGTAACCCGTTTATGGCTTTATGATCTATAATTTCAAAACCACAACTTACTAACCTTCCTAAAGTTTCAGCTTTAGAAAGCAATCTGTTTCTACCACGAGTTATTGTGAAATAAATTTTTTTTAATCCCCATACTTTTGGAAAAACTCTAAGGAATATAAATTCAAAAATTAAATAAAAGGAATTAAGTATAGGTATTTTATAAATTTTTTTTCTTCCTCTACGTTGGGTGAATGTTTCTACACATCCAATGTATGTACTATCTAACTCAAGTTTTTTATTTACAGTAATGAAAAAGCGATTTATGTATCGTATATTATTTACTTTGCTGAGGTTAATTAATGTTTTTGTATTCTTGTTAACTTGCTTTATGTTAAATGCATTAGTAGTTGATAGATAAATTATATCATTCTCGTTATTTTTATTGAATAAATTAATGTAATTCTGAATATCAGGATTAATGTTTTCTTCAAAACTATCTTGCTTGATTGAATTCATTTTTTTAAGATTAGTTTTGATAAACGATAATTAAATAAAGTAAAATAACTTTGATTTTCGTTACAATTATATTTGAATGCTAGAAATTTCTTATCAGGAAAAGTGCTATCAAAAAGGTATTTGATTCTCCTAAATGTTCCAGAAATATTTTTTATTTCTTTAATCCGAGTAGATATATTGGAAGTTTTTATTTTTCCATCATGTTTTAAAAGTTTTATAAATGTCACATCAAAATCTAACATTTTTTTGTCTGAAAAATTTATATCATAACCAATTTTACAATTAAAATATTTATAACACAAGTATAATATTCCATTTACCTCATTGGTACAATTGTATAGTTTATTATTTTCAGTCAATTGATTCCAATTAACTTCATTTTTATAGATATTTAAAAATTTATAAATATCTATAAAATGCTTAAGTGAAATAGATTTTTCAATCATAACATGTTTATACAAGTGTATACAAAGGTATTGTAAAAAATCAGTTTTGCATAATTGCTTAGTAGGAATACATATTAGATTTTCATTAATTGCTCTTTTCCAATAATCTTGAATATTTATTTTGAAAGTTGATATTTTTGAATGTAAGTGAGTATGAATTTCAATCGAAACATTATTTTTAATAAAAGTTATAGGATGTGGCGAACCAATTATATTTTTAATATATTCAGATTTATAGTATTCTTCTTTTATTGAGTAATGATTTGCAATCATTAGACTAGTTAATCTATCAAGTTGATCTTCTTTTATTAAAATATCTATATCTGAAATATAACGTTGACCATAATCTTTATATAAGTGTTCTATTATGTAGAATCCTTTAAGTGGTATAAATTCAATTTTTTCCGTGTATAGAATATCACTTATTTCAGAATATATTTTTTTCTTCTTTTCATTATCAAAATATACCCTGATATAGCTCTTTTTAAAAAATTGGATTTCATTTGTAAACAGATTGTTTTTTTTTATTTTTTTGTATAAAAAATTAGATAATCCAAGTCTTTTTATTTTATTGACAATAAGTTCTTGATTTAGGTGAATATCATTTTCTTTTTCAATAATGTCTTCATTATTAATAAGCTTGAAAATATGTTTGTATTCACTAAACATTATCCACTAAATGTGTTTTTTGAAATTAACAATCAAATCATTTATAAACGTTGAAACATTTATTGTGTTTTTTAACATGTTGATTCTTCTTTGTTTGAAAATTTCTCTTCGATTGGGAAGTTCTAGAAAATTATTGATCGTTTGGATTAATTTATCGTCTTCACTTGGTTTAACTCCATATCCTAATTGGTATTCTTTTTCTAATTCTTCCAAACAACTTATTCGTCCAACAAAATCATTATATCTAATAAATGGAACTCCAAGTACTCCTGATTCTACTGCCATAGTTTGGCTATCTCCAATATACAATTCGCAAAACGCCATAATGTGGTGTATATCTTTAGATTTAATTTTAATTCTATATTTTTCTAATTCGTCATTTAGTTCCCTTTCACTTGAGATATAGACGCGTCCATGTTTTTTTAGTATTTCTACAATGCATACAGCTAATTCATTGCTTAGTCCTTTAACACCAACATCGTGATGGGCAGATAATTTAGCGAAACGCAAAATAAAATAAGGAACATCTGTATTAATATATTGGTTAGCTATTTCTTTTGAAGGGGTAAAGTTTTCTGGATGCAAATATGCTAATTCATGATATCCATTATAACCTATTTTTTTGTTTTCCCATTTACCTACAGAGCATACGTTTGGAGTAATTATTCTAGTAGCCCAAGGATATGCTAATTTTGAGTATAAAGGAACAATGTCAGCATCATCTTCACTAAAGTTAAAAGAAGGAATACCTAATAATTTTCCCACATGTGAAATTGATACAGAAGTACCAATCATTAAATCAGGTTTTTCCTTTTTTACTATTTTGTATAAGTAATAATTTTGTTTTAATTGTCCTAATGCTACAAAAAAAAGACCATCTTTTCTACCGTTTGGTAATATGTTAATGTATTCAATATCGTTTTCAATTAATAAGTCTTCTAGAACATCTTTTTTTTTAATTACTACAATAACTTTATGAGAATTATTTTTTAAAAATGAAATTGTATTTTTAAATAGATGAAAGTGAGCAGGATGACCTAGGTGAAAAAGAAATTTCATTGTTAAATATTTATATTATAAGATTATATACGTTAATTAAATATTATGCAAATATTAGTTAAATTTAATTATGATTCAAGCATATGGTAAAAGACTATTGTTTTTCTAATTTAATTTACTTGAAAAAATGTATTTTTCCCGCTATTGGTATATATTTCAGCATCATAATATGTTATTGTCACCTCAATATTTTCTCCAGCTTGAAGTTTTAAAGTTTCAATGATTAATTCTTCTGATTTATTTGTATAGTCTACGTCTTTCACGATTTTACAATTTAAGCTTTTTCCAGAGCTCTGTTCTACTTTGTATGAACGAACTGGAAGATCTTTAAAAAGAATTGTAAATCCAGGATTGGTTAGAATATTGCCATTGTCTAATTTAATTACATCATCATTTCTACCTAATACTTTATTAATTATCTGACCATTATAAGATTCATTTATATTTTCATTTTGGTTTATTTCAATTTGGTCACCAATTTCGTAATTTATAAACGGCATAGCATAATTAAATAAGTCGGTAATAATTGCTTTACCAATATTTTCTTTTGTTTCTTCCTGACTTAAAATTACATTGTATCCAACTTCAAAAACATTCACTTTAAATGAAAATGCTGTAATTCCGCTATCACTAGCACCGTAACAATCAATGATATCACAATTAAAAGCTTTTATAATATGTGACCTGTAATTTTCTGTAAGTACTTCAGAAGTTGGGAAGCAAGCTTTTATTTTTAAATTAATTTTATTTTTTATAATATAATGTGATAGAATGTAAATTGCAGAAGCATATCCATATATAAATTCAATTTTTTCGTTTTTTATTATATTAACGTATTTTTCACAAGTTTCATTTGACATGTTTATTCCATTGAGTCCAATTTTCTTTTTTAGCTTATAAAAAATATAGTGTTTCAATGATTTCTTTTTGTTTAAAAAAAGAGATGTGCTGCCTAATGCAATGAATTTGTCACCATAATTATACCCAACTTTTTCCCAGCTTACAATTTTATTAGCATTAGTATAACTCCATGATTTTTTATCGAGAATATATGTCAATGGAATTCCTGTAGATCCCCCTGTAGACTTTTGCATGTGGGGGAAATTATGAATGTTTTTTGCAATTAAATCATGATAATTATCTCGGATAATTTGTTTTGTTAAAATAGGTAGTTTTCGAAGGTCAATGGTAGTTTTAATATCATTTGGAGTAATGCCAAGTTTGTCGAATAAATTTTTGTAGTAGATTGTATTATTATAGGCATGATTAAGCAATTTATTTAACTGAATGAATTGCCAATCTTGAATTTCACTTTGACTAAATTTTGTTAATTTTTTTATTAAATAATAATATTTAATAATAGCGGTTTTCATAAATAAATCGCCAATTGGCATGAATATATTTATTACGAGAAGAGAATATATTTTATTTATTTTCATTTATTATCTAATAATTCATTTATTCCCTTTTCTAGTGTGTATTTGGGTTCCCAATCAAGTAGTTCTTTTGCTTTTGTAATATCAGCAATAGTATCTTTGACTTCATTTTGTCTTATTTCTCCAGAGTATTCTACATCTATTTTTTTGTTGAAAGAATCACACACTTGATTAACAATTTCCTCAACTGAAAAACTTTTTCCAGAGCCAATATTAAAAATTTCGAACGTGGATTTAGTATAGAATATTGATTTAATGATTGCATCAATTAAATCTTGAATATATACCATATCTCGTCTGGGTGATGGATCTTTTAATTCAATTTTTCCGTTTAATGCTTGTTTTATGATTAAAGGCATTAAAAAATTTTCATTTTGTCCAGGTCCGTAGGTATTAAAAGGTCTGATAATTACTACAGGGATATGATAATCAATATTATATCCTTTACAAAGTTGTTCGCCAATTATTTTTGTATTTGAATATGGGTTGAAACTGTCAATAGTGTGGTTTTCATCTATTGGTTGATATTTAGGAACACCATAAACATATGAACTAAGGAATACAATTTTTGCTTTTTTTTGCCTACACACTTCAAGCATGTTAAGTGTGCCAATTACATTTGTTTTATAAAAATCATAAGGGTTTTCATAAGAATCAGGCACAAATACTTTCGCTGCTAGGTGACATAAAATATCAAAATCAGGATAATCAGTAAAATTATCATTTGTTATATCGAATCCATTTTTTCGTGATAATTCAATAATTTCAATTTTTTCAGAAATTGCTTGAAGGCTTGAAGTTAAATGCTTCCCTATAAAACCATCGCTACCAGTTATTGCAATTTTCATACTTATATTGTTTTAAAAATATTATTCCAAACTTCTTCGGCTGCACTGTGATCATAATGTTTTTTTACATGTAAGAGTCCATTTGCAGAAAAAATATCATGCATTGATTGATTCGTTAATAAAAGATCTAATTTATCAGCGTATAGTTCTGGTTTAGATATTTCATTTATTAAAAAACCATTAAATTCATTTATTATTAAATCACTCAAATCACCAACATTACTAGATACATTTGGTAATCCACAAGCTATGGATTGGATTACAGTTCTAGGTAAACCTTCTGTTTTAGAGCAAGATAGAAATATTTTTCCAGAGTTTAAGAAATTCACTAGATCATCTGAAGGAATAAACCCTAATAATTCAACATTGTTAATTAAATCTAATTCCTTAATAAGCAAATTTATTTTTTCAAAATCAGGTCCTTTACCTCCAATTGCTACTTTAATGTTAGGGTGGTTTAATTTAAGTAGAGAAATAATTTTAATAAATAAGTCAACTTGCTTTTCTTCTGAAATTCTTCCAATTGTTATTATATCATATTTTTTTTCACATTCAATTGGTTTAAATTCATTAACATCAATTGAATTAGGTAGAATTCGAATTTTATTTTCATTGAATCCTTCTTTAATCATAAATTTCTTTGATTGCGTACCTGTTGTAGTAATTATATCTACATTTCTGAAAATAAAATATGAAAATTTAAGTCTTATACCATGTCTAATTTCTTTATAAGCTGGGTTTGAAATGATGCATACTACCGTTTTTTTTCGAAGTATTTTACCAATTAACATTGCAATAAATCCATGTGGAATTTCATAAATACCAACAATTAATGATGATTTTCTGCTTTGAAAAAGCATATTAATAATTCGTTCAAAATATTTTATTATTCCTTTGAATCTGACATTATGGTATTCAATTTTAGTATCAGAAATTCCAATTTTATCTCTGAATATTTTTAGTTTTGAAACTTCTTTTATGTTAATTATTGGTTTGCTAAAGTAGTAGGCATCACCATCAAATAATTTACAAGTTAATAATACAATTTTGTTCATAGAATTTAATTTTGTTCTATTAAGTTCAAATTATTATCATTCTCAGTGATTCCAATATATGCACCAATAAAGATAAAAACAATTGAATTTAAACTAATTATCTCAATTCCAAAACTAATTATCTGTACAATATATGCGAAAAACAAGATTAATGATGTAATATATAACAGACTGTAATTTTTACATTTTTTCCTTAGTAGTCGAATTTTAATGAAAATCATTGTAAAGAGAGCTATATAAATTGTAAAACCAATTATTCCAACTCCATGAAGTAGAATCGTATGGAATGTATGAAATTGTCTATCAATGTGAAATTGTGCCATATTATATCCATAAGAATTAAAAGGCTCAATGCCAAAGAATGATTTTAAATCAAAATTATAAATTTGTTTTATAACCATTTGGGTTTCTTTATATCTTCCTTCTTGATCTAAAGTTTTAGAATGTTTGACAAATCTAAACTCATAAATATCATATAATTTTTTTGCGAAGAATGGAAATAATGCCACTAGAAATGTCAACATTAAAGTAATGTATTTTAATACAGCTTTTTTATTATTATGTGTCAAAGCAAAAAATAAAATTGTAACTAAAAGCGATGCAATTGTTGTTCTTCGCATTGAAATGAGAATAATTACAATAGAAATAACTACCGCGCTAATGATTATCTTTTTGTTTATTTTTTCAGAATAGATTTGTTTTAGAAAAAGGAATAATGGTATTGTAATTAATGAAAATAAAATGATAACAACTGGTGCTCCTCCAGTTCCTTCATAGAAACTATCCTTTAAATATTGACTATCTCCAATTTTAAATATATTAGAAAATATTGTTACACAAAGTTGAATTAACAATGCTATAAAAATATTAGTGCAAAAAATTGAAAGTTGACTTAAGCTATTTATGTGATTTTTTGCAATTATAAATAGAAAAAGTGTGATAAATATTTTAAAGCTATACTGTAAAGAATAGGAAATGTTTGATGATTGTAGTAGAATATTTAATATACAATATAGAAAAAATAGAATTATTGTACTATTAATGACACTTGTTTTAATTTTATAATTTGTAAAATAATGAAATATATATGCGCAAACAAAAATGGCGCGTAAGTCACCAGTATTAAGAAGTGATCCGCTAGAAAAATAGATTGCACTATCAGAAATTACATTAATAATGGGAAGAAAAAGTATAAAATTCTTTTTTGTTCGTAGAAATACAAACAAGGTAATGAATCCTACAAATAGTGTGACAATCATTCAAAAATTGTATTAAGATCGTTTATAGTGTTCAATACTTTTATATGATCAAGTTTAAAATTAAAATTTATATCATATATCATCGGATAAATCCAGAAGAATTTATTTGTTTGTATGTTTATTAATAATGAAGATGAATAACCACTCATTATAATAGAATTCTTAATATTTATCATAATGAATTCTGCAGGAAATTTTTCAGATATTATAGTAGTATTATTACTTAATGTAAATTGTGAAAAAGTTTCAATCGATTCAGATGGATGTAGTTTTACAATTAATTCATAATTATGTAAGTTACATTTTTCAATTAATAGGTTAAGTATTTTTATTTCAATCTTTCTTGATTTTTCACTTATGTAACCTTGAGAAATAAAAAACACATATCTCTTTTCGGAAGACAAACTGTATTTTGAAGAATCAAATTTAAAAAAATCAAAAATTAACTGATTTGAAAAAAGTGATGTTGCATTAAATTCTAGTTTTTCTATTTTTTTATTCGTTTTAATTATTGTATGTTCTGGACTGCTTACGAGATAATTATCAATTAAATAGTTACTTCCCCAAAATAATGTAGTGTTCAACTTTTTATAGCCATAAAAATATTTCAGTAAATTAAGTTTGATTCTTTTTTTTAATGTTTTCACTTTGTCATAATCGCTAACGTATGCAACCAATCCGTCTTGTACTAATGTAATTTCTAGTTTACTTTTCTTGCTTTTTAGTGTGCTAATTAATAGGTTGTTAATGAAGTCAGCGTCTTGAAAAACATATACCTTATCATAAGAATTAGTTGAAATGTTATTGATTTGACTAATAATATTTTTATTGTATTTCTTTAAATTATTAAAATCCGTATTATCAATAAATTCGACATTTAATTTATTAAATTGATAACTATCTTGAAATCTAAATTTACTTTTAATTACGATGAACTTAACATTATTGTTAATGTAATTATTATAATATAAGTACAATGAAACAAAGAGATGAAATTCAGTATTTACTACAAATAATACGTTCATTTTATTTTCTTTTTAAATTGTAGTAAATGATGTATGCAGATAATAAACTAACGATTAAGTCTGCAGTAAAGTAACCTATAGCAACACCTTCTAAAGGTATTAGTAATTTACCTCCCAAATATTGAAAAGATAAGAATGTTATTAATTTCAAAATCGTGATAGTCGTTACAGCTTTAAATGCCTTAATTGTATTTAAAGAATTGAGACCAATATAAATTCCAGAGAGTGAAATAGAGAGAAGTGAAATTTTTGCAGCTAGTATACTTTTTGTATAATTGGGATAATAATTTTCAACAATTATAGGTATTAGTAACCAACCAATTATAATTATTGGAATAGAAATTAAAAAAGTGAAAATGATAGCATTTCTACTCCATTTCCATAATTCATTTTTATCATGGTTAAGTCCCCAATTGTATGTCATTTTAGGATATAAATATTGACTTAATATACCAGGAATTAATTTAGATAAATTGATTATTGCTAGGGCAGGGGCAAAAAGTCCTACAGTTGTTATTGTAGCAATACTCATAAGGATTAATCTACTAAAAGTGTTCGTAATTCCTTGTAAATATCCTAGAATAAAAATAGGAAAACCAACTTTCATTAATTCTTTTGCTAATGCGAAATCAAATTTAGCTTTGATTTTCATTGGACGATATATATGAGTTAAAGATGTTTGAATTAATAGTGTGATTATAGCCCGAATAATAAAACCATAAAATCCGTATTGATATACTAACAGGATGGAAATTAATAAAATAATAGAATTGATAAAATTTATTTGAGCTAATTTTCTAAAAGATTGATTTGACCTAAATGTGACTGTTAAATAATTATCGTAAAATTGATTAATAGACAAAATTCCAACAGCAAGTACACAGATTAAATTTTCAATGGGATAATTTTTGTAAAAATAGATTACTATGAATAAAATAGTTAATAATATAGCTGTTATAATCGATAGACATTTGCAAATCCAAAGTGCTGTGCTAGCAAGTTGGTTTGCCTTATCATAATTCCCTAAGCCCATTTGATATGGGATTTCACGATTAAGTCCATTAAACACCCCTAATTGTAATATAAAAATATAAGGTTGTATAATAATAAATGAATTCCATAGTCCAATTTCATGGGGAAGTAATAATCCAATTGTTATTAAACTACTTACTGTTGTCGAAACACTAAGAAATAGCGAACTAATAGAAAATAAAAAACTAGTTTTCTTTATATATTTTGTAATAGTTTCTTTTAAATTCATTTGAATTAGTCTACTTTCTTTATGTAAATGATGATTACATTTTAGAGTCTAAGTATTTTCCAGTTTCTTTATGCCCAAAATCAGGTATAATTTTATAAAATAAGTCAACTATTTCTTGCTTACTCCAAGTGGGTTGATTTTTTATTTCATTTATTGATTTTTCAAATAGTTCAACCTCTTCTGATCTATTAATATAAGGGTTTTTTATTACTCCTAAATTTTCAAATGTATTAAAGTCAATAGTTTCATTATCTGTAAAAAACTCTTCAAAGTCTTTTTCTCCAGTAGTATCTGAATTAGTGAATAAACATGGCCATTTTCCTTCTTTGGGTAAAGTTTCTACAAATTTTCTTGCGTTATCTTCTGAATCACATTCAAATACTTCATACCCTAAATTAGTTATGTATTTTCTTGCAATATCAGAAAATGTCATTAGATGAAGAGATTCACTTAGTTTAGGGAAAAATATATCTCTATTTTCACCGAATATACAGCTCATCAAACATAATTCACCTGATTCCTTAGGAATAACAAAATATCTTTTAATGTCATTTGGAGCAACAATAGGTTGATTTTTTTGAATTCGTTGATTAAATCCATGTAATAATGAACCGTCAGAGAATGCAACATTCGCAAATCGTGCAGTTGATATGTTAATATATTTGCTCATCTCCATGAGAAATAATTCCATTATTCTTTTTGAAGCACCCATCATATTGACAGGATTAGCAGCTTTATCAGTAGAAACACAAAAATATTTTTTGCTCCCTTTTTTTATTGACTGTAATATAGTTTTTTTTGTGTTAAATATGTTTACGTCAATCATTCTCATCAAAGTAAACGGATCTTTTTCACTTCTTACATGTTTAAGGGCTGATAAATTTAAAACATAATCATACTTTCCATCGGACTCAATGAATGCATCATATTCTTTAGTGCCTATATCCAAAGCAAAAGTTTGAAAATCACCTTCAATATAACCATACGAACTTCTAATATCCCTTACTAATTCAACCATGTTATTTTCATTAATATCAACAACATGTAATTTAATTGGTTTTCTTTTGAAAATTTCTTTTGTTACAGCTTGTCCAATTGACCCAGCTCCACCTATTACTAAAAAAGTTGAATTTGAGACAATTTGAGATAAATTAGCTTCATTATGATTAATATCATTTGTAAATAATTCTTTTTCTCTACCTATTAATTCTAGTATATTCACGAGTAAATTGTTTTATTAAAATTTATTTTTTTACCTATTTGGGTAATTTTAGATTCAAAATATTTGTAGCTATATATTGATAATGGTATTGTGATAGCTATGGAAAGCATTTTGGTAATAAATCCATTATCAATTAATAAATCCATGTATTGCTTTACAATTGGGTGTAGTATGTATACACCATAGGTTGCAATACCAAATTTTTCAAACAATCTACCTGTATTTGAAATATTAGTAATAGCTAATTTATAAAATGAAATTACAATTGCTATTGATAGAACGGAGTATACTTGTCTTTCAAGACCTGTTATTAAATGTTCTTGGCTAACGAATGGAATTAGTATGAAAATTATAATACTTCCGTATAGTATTTTTTTCGCTATATTATTGCTAATTAATTTATCTTTAAGATTATAGTATATCCCAATACCTGTGACATACAAATATAAATTATTAAAAGGATTTATGTATATTGACCATTGTTTTTCCATTATTACATCTGGCTTTAACAAAAACAAAGAGAAATATAAACTGATAATCAAACTGATAATTAGAGTAATATTTCCAAATATAACTTTTTTGTTATATAGATAAATAAAAACAGGTGTTAATAAATAATAGACCATTTCGTTTCCAATTGACCAAGCACCTGCAGCAATATATTTATCATGATCAAAAAAGCCAAATAACGTAGTAATATTAAGAGCAATTTCATTAGCAGTAAATTTGCTGAAGTTGTCATTAATAACCAAAATAAGTATACAAGCAATTATATATAGAGGAGTAATTCTTAATATTCTTCTAAAGTAGAAGTTCATGATCTCTCTAAAATTTCCTAAATGTTTTTCGTATACTATTCCCATGCTTAGTCCAGAGAGAATAAAAAATATACTTACGCCATATATTCCGAGTTTGTTTAGTGTATTAGTTATATCATACTTTCCTAAAAAGTGGTAAAGCATTATTGAAATTGCACAAATTCCTCGAAGCCAATCAAGTCCAATAAGTCTATTCTTCATTTTTATTTAGATTTATACTGTGTCCAATACCATGAAACGGCTTCTTTTAATCCTAATTCTAAATTATAAGTTGGATTATAGCCTAGTATTTTTATTGCTTTATCAATACTAGCATGTGAATGTGGTATATCTCCTTTTCGTTCAGGACCATGCACAATTTCCACTTTACTTATTTCTGGATTAAAATCTGAAAGATAATTTTTTATAAGTTGGGTTAATTGAAGCAAATTTGTTCGATCACCGACAGCAGTATTAAAAATAGTTCCTAAAGCTTCCTTTTTTGTTGTTTCGGCAGCTAGAAAATTCATTTGAATAACGTTGTCAATATATGTAAAATCTCTTGAATTGGTTCCATCTCCGTTTATAATCGGAGGTTCAAGATTCATTAATAATTGTGTGAACTTAGGAATAACAGCAGCATACGCACCGTTTGGATCTTGTTTTCTACCGTATACATTAAAATACCTTAATCCAATTGTTTCTAAACCGTATATTTTGTAAAATACTTCTGCATAAAGTTCATTGACATACTTTGTTATTGCGTAAGGAGAAAGTGGTTTACCAATTATATCTTCAACTTTCGGTAAAGATGTTGAGTCTCCATATGTAGATGAACTTGCAGCGAAAATAAATCTTTTAACTTCAGCATCTCTAGAAGTAACAAGCATGTTCAAAAATCCGTTTATGTTAACATCATTTGTAGTAATTGGATCATTTATCGAGCGAGGAACAGAGCCTAGAGCAGCTTGATGAAATACTAATTCAACATTATCAACTGCTTTTCTACAGGTTTCTATATCACGAATATCTCCTTCTATGAAAGTGAAATTTTGATTATTAAGTAAATGTTCAATATTTTCTTTTTTACCTGTTGATAGATTATCTAAACATCGAACGATATTTTTACTTTCTAATAATGATTCACAAAGATTTGACCCTATAAATCCAGCCCCACCTGTTACTAATACAACCTTATTTTTTAACATGTATTTTTAAGTTTCTATCAATGGTTATGAATTTTTTACATCTATAAATCCAACAATTAATGTCAGTAATTACTTGTACAAAGATAACCAATTGAATTTTTGATTTAATGTATTTTTTTTGAACTAATTATTTTTTAATTAGTTCAGGATTAATTTATTTTAATTTCTTTTATTTTGTTGTTAATAAACCAATTGTATGTCGATTCAATACCGTTTTTAAGATCAATCTTTGCTTTCCAACCAGCATTGTTTATTTTACTAACATCCATTAATTTTCTTGGAGTACCATCTGGTTTAGATGAATCCCATAAAATTTTTCCTTTATGTCCAATAATTTGCTGTATAATCAAGGCTAGGTTTTTTATTGTAAGATCGTCTCCTGTACCAATATTATATAAGTTATCAGTTAGATTGTTTATTAAAGTAAAATATACCGCATCAGCTAAATCGTCTACATGCAAAAATTCACGCATTGGAGAACCACTTCCCCAAAGCGTTACGTCGGCATGATTATCTATTTTTGCTTCATGAAATTTACGAATCATAGCTGGTAAAACATGGGAGGTAGAGAGGTCAAAATTATCAGAGGTACCATATAAATTAGTAGGCATTAAACTAAAATATTCTTTACCATATTGTTTTCTAATTGCTTCACATGCTTTGACTCCTGCAATTTTAGCTATTGCATACCATTCATTTGTTGGTTCTAACGAGTCAGTAAGTAAATATTCTTCTTTTAGTGGTTGTGGAGCAAATTTTGGATAAATACAAGAACTACCTAAAAAAATAAATTTTTTAACTTCATATTTATGTGCTGTGTCAATCAGATTGTTTTGTATTTGTAGATTTTCCATTAAAAATTGATAGGGAAAATCATTGTTGGCTAGTATACCGCCAACACGTGCTGCAGCATCAATAACAATTTCAGGCTTTTCTGTTTCAAAAAACGAATTTACTTCAGATTGATTTCTTAGGTCTAAATCATTAGAACTTTTCCCTATCAAGTTTGTAAATCCCTCATTCAGAAGTTTTCTCCAAATTGACGAACCTACCATTCCATTGTGTCCGGCAATATAAATTTTAGTGTTTTTTTTCATGATTACTATTCAAAGTAGTTGAATGTGTGGAAGTTGCCTTCTTTCAGGTATTGATCTTTAAGCATTAATTTCACATCACTTTCCATCATATCTTTTACCAAATCTTGTAAATTATATTCTGGTACCCATCCTAATTTTTCTTTCGCTTTAGTAGCGTCTCCAATTAATAAATCAACTTCTGTTGGTCTAAAATACTTTGGATCAACTGCTAATATTTCTTTTCCTACTTCAATTTGAAAATCAGGATTTGAGCAAGATACTACATAGGCTTTTTCGTTTACACCTTCACCTTTAAATTCTAATTGTATACCTACCTCATTGAAAGCTAATTGAACAAATTCTCTAACGGGAGTTGTTTTATTTGTTGCAATTACCCAATCTTCAGGTTCATCCGCTTGAAGAATCATCCACATCATACGAACATAATCTTTTGCATGTCCCCAATCACGCTGAGCATCTAAGTTTCCTAAGTATAATTTATCTTGCAGTCCTAATGCAATACGGGCTGCTGCACGAGTAATTTTACGTGTAACAAATGTTTCACCACGAACAGGAGATTCATGATTAAAAAGTATTCCATTGCAAGCAAACATTCCGTATGCTTCCCTGTAATTTACTGTTATCCAATATGCATACATCTTTGCAACAGCATATGGACTTCTTGGATAGAATGGTGTTTTTTCTGTTTGAGGCACCTCTTGAACTTTTCCGTAAAGTTCAGATGTTGAAGCTTGGTAAATTTTTGTTTTTTTCTCTAGGCCTAGTAAACGCACAGCATCTAGTATTCTTAATGTACCAAGTCCATCTGCATTTCCTGTGTATTCAGGTGTCTCAAAAGAGACAGCGACGTGGCTCATAGCTGCAAGGTTATATATTTCGTCAGGTTGAATTTCTTTGATTAATCTAATAAGATTGGTACTATCTGTCATGTCTCCATAATGAAGAATAAAGTTTTTATTTTCAGTATGTGGATCTTGATATAAATGATCAATTCTGTCGGTATTGAATAGGGAAGATCTTCTTTTTAATCCATGAACAATGTATCCTTTTTTAAGCAAAAACTCACTTAAATATGCTCCATCTTGACCTGTTACTCCCGTGATAAAAGCTGTCTTCATTTGAATATTAGTATTTTAAGTGTTAAACCAAACCCAAAAATACGAAAAATATATTGGTAATCAGATGCAGGTATTCTATATAGCTTATGATAAATATATTACATTTCAATATTATCTCCAGCTCATTACATCTTTTATAATTGATTTTCCCCAATCATTTTCTTGAAACAGAACATCCATTTTTTTAATAAATTCAGTTAGGGTAAGTACATTCTTTCTTTTCACAGGGAGAATTAATAGCTCTTCATCTATAGGTTTGGATTCTATAGATTGAGCAAAATAAACGACACTTCCGTTTTCTGTTGCTAATCCAAGTATTGCTCCAGGAAGTCCAGATACTCCTTCAGGGCCTATTTCAGGATATATTGCATCGGTAAACCAAGCGTAAATTCTTGTAGTATCATTTTGTTGCCAAATTGCTTTTCTACAATTGTAATTAGCTATCATTCTTTTTTGGTCAGTTATTTTCCAGGCACGAGTCGGTATTGTGTCTTCGACATAAAGATATTCTCCAAGTAGATCAAATTTAATTAATCGTTTTTTCATTTGTAACCTGTCTAGTTAACTATTACTTCGGGTCCAATATCCGAAATATAAGGAAGTAACATCTATAGATGGACCAAAGTTTGAAATTGTGTCATTAAAGTATAAAGTAAATAAATCAGTTTTTATTTTAGGTATATTCCATTTTTCAAAATCTTCTTTCATTTCTGGGAATTTCTTAAATAAATTAGTTTTTCTCTCGTATTGTATAATACCAGAATGAATTTGTCCAAATATGTTACACTTAAGTATAATAGATATTAGTATTATAAAATGTTTATTATTCATCTTTTTTGGGTTGTGATGGCTTAAAATTATAAGTTAATCTAAAAAGGAAATATCTTGCAATTACAGTATTACTATAATCAGTTATTTGGTTATAATTTACATTTCTAGTGAGTTGTATGTTTTGATTTAGTAAATCATTTCCCTCTAAACTAAGCTGTAAGTTTTTCTTTTTTAAATATGTTTTTGAAAGAGCGGTCCTAATTATCATACGATGTAAATTATAGCCATTGGATCTACCTGTATTATTTAACTGGTTAATTGAAGTTTCAACTGTTATTCCAACTATAGGAATGGTCCATGAAAAGAATAATTCATTTGCAAATTGATAATATATTGTATTAAAATCTCTTATTGCTGAGCCAATTGGTCGATTATATTTTATGGATGAATTTATTGAAATACTCAATGAATCAGTATCATAATTTAGTCCTATTTCAGGTTTAAATTGATTTTGAATTGTAATTAATGGTAAATTATTTATGAAATTGGTTTTTTTAGAACTTGAAAATTCTAAACTAGTGATAATGTAAACATTGTATTTAGGTAATGAAAAGCGATAGTTGCAAGATGAACTAATGTTTTGATTTCCATTTATGTTTATGGTTTGACTAATACTTCTTCCGGTACTATCATATTGTATTGAAGAAGCAAAATCTTGTTGTGTGATTGATCCTGATGTGTTAAAGAAAAAATAACGACCTTTTAGATTGTTAAATCGATTTATGCTAATATAAATTGTGTTAATGAAATTTGGTTTTAGATTTAAATTACCTATTGTTCTTGAATTTGGATTTAAATTGTTTAGAACAGGTTGCATTTGATCAATAGTTGGAGTTATTGATGAGGTGTTAAAATTTATATTGAAACTGACCGCATTTTTCTTTCTAAAACTGTAATTTATGTATGGAAGCAATGTGTTATTTTGTTGTTTAAATACTGTTCCATTAATTATATTTGTGTTAGTCAGAGTTAGATTTCTTAGATTAGATCCAATTACAAAAGTGTTTGGTCCGTTTTGTCTTGTAAAACTCAATTTCCCTTTGTGTATAATTTGATTCTTGGAATAATTACTCGAGTATAAATTATTATTGAACAATGTGTTATTTATAATGTCTTGTGTGAATTTATTATTTGTAACTATTGAGTATAAGTTGTTATACTCTATATTTATATTTATTTTTTTAGTGATGGGCTCTGAATGAAAAAGTGTAAATGAATGGGTGTAATTTAATAATTTAATGGCGTTCTTTTGCTGCTGTTTGCTGCTATCGGAAGAATTATAAATATTTAAGAAATTTATATTTCCATTTTCAGTATTTGTAGTATAATCATTAGAAATATTAATTGTTGATTCTTTCTTTTTTATATTGTATTTTTTTTCAAAATAAATAGTATTTGAAAGGTTTATTTCAGAATTGTATTGTGAGGTCAAATTTTGAGTTTTTCTGAATGATTCTTTAGTGTTGTTAAGATAATTTGTGATATTATTTTCACGATCTAATAAATGTTAAATTTTATTGATGGTTCAATTTCTATTTTCGTTAGAGAATCAATTTTTATTTTATTATATGATGTAATAGAATGTTTTTCGGAATCAGTTTTACCGATTGAAGACTGATTGTTGTAATAATTTGAATCGATAAAGATATATTGAGTATTTGTATGTTTTTTTGACAGAATCGATGATTTATCTATAGCATATGAAATAGAAAAATCATGTTGTTTTTTTTTCCATATTCGGTTTTAAAATGTGCACCAGATTTAATATTTTTTGGTATTCCATTTTGATCGTTTGTAGGAGTATAATTCCCCCCAAATATAGGACAACTGATTAAAGTGTAAATTTAACAGTTGAAATATGAGAAAAGAAAGACGAAAATTTAGTGCTGCTTTTAAGACTAAAGTAGCATTAGAAGCTATCAAAGAAAAGGAGACGCTTCAACAAT
>CANGHE010000014.1 GCA_947453545.1 Flavobacteriia bacterium | reverse complement strand
TCACATAACGATCCATATCAGAAATAATATCTGGATCGACAATAAGTGTTCCTACCTCAATGAAACGATATTCAATCGCTTCTAATTTTTTTAATAAATCTTGCATTGGTTTATTCGTAGATAAATTGACCGAACTCGGATGTAATTGTTAATTTTTTACCTGTATGTTTTTCTACACGACCAACAATTTTTGCTGGTACATTGAATGATTCTGAAATGGCAATGATTTCATTTGCAATCTCTTGTGGTACATAAATCTCCATTCGATGTCCCATATTAAATACTTTATACATTTCCTTCCAATCTGTTTTAGATTCTTCTTGGATAGTTTTGAATAAAGGTGGCACATCAAATAGATTGTCTTTGATTATATGAACATCATTTACGAAGTGCAATACTTTCGTTTGTGCACCTCCACTACAATGAACCATTCCGTGTATATGAGTACGGTGACTATCTAATATTTTTTTGATAATTGGTGCGTAAGTACGAGTTGGTGATAAAACAAGTTGTCCTGCATTGATTGGGCTTCCTTCAACAAGATCAGTCAGTTGGTATTTTCCAGAATAAACTAGTTCATTCGGAACTGAAGGATCATAACTTTCTGGGTATTTATTAGCTAAATCCTTACAGAATACATCGTGTCTTGCAGATGTTAAACCATTGCTTCCCATTCCACCGTTGTATCCTGTTTCATAAGTAGCTTGTCCGAAAGATGCCAAACCAATAATTACATCACCATCTTGAATAGTATGATTGGAAACAACATCAGAACGTTTCATACGGCATACAACCGTTGAGTCAACAATCAATGTACGAACTAGGTCGCCTACATCTGCTGTTTCACCACCGGTAGATTGTATTCCTATTCCTTGATTTCTTAAATCTTGTAATAATTCTTCAGTTCCGTTGATAATGGCAGAAATGACTTCTCCTGTTACTAAGTTCTTATTTCGACCGATTGTAGATGAAAGTAGAATATTGTCTGTTGCTCCTACACAAAGTAAATCGTCAATATTCATAATCAACGCATCCTGAGCAATTCCTTTCCAAACAGATAAATCACCTGTTTCTTTCCAATACATATACGCTAAGGATGATTTCGTACCTGCACCATCTGCATGCATAACAATGCAATAATCTTCATCACCAGTAAGTGTATCTGGAACAATTTTACAAAATGCATTTGGGAAAAGTCCCTTGTCTACCTTTTTGATTGCGTTATGCACATCTTCTTTTCCTGCGGAAACACCACGTAAATTGTATCTAGTATCTGACATATAGTATAGAAAAGAACAAAATTAATAAAAAGAGTTAAGGAATTACAGAAATAGCAACTCTATTAATGGTTTATTTCATGACTTTTCTATCTATCCAAATGTTGGAAATTTCATCTGAGTTATCCCTTGTTTACTTGAAAGAAAATAATCACATAGTGATTTGAAGTATATTAATTATTCGCTTTTAGCTGACTTTCTAATTCAGCAATGCGTGCTTCGTACTCTTCTACAAGTTTATTTTTATCTTGTGTTAATTTTCGTTGTGTGCGTTCCATTTCAGATTGAGTAGCCAGCATTTCCTCCATGTTTTGACGAATCTCTTCTTCTTGAGCAGCAATTGCTTGTTCTGCTTCTTGAGATTTAACAAGTAATTTACGTGTTCTGTCGTTCGTTTTTGCTGAATCGACTGTGCTTGCTATCGTTTCAGATAGTTTTGTTACAAAGTCTTTATGGAAATCTTCCAACATTTGGAAAGAAGCAATTTCTACTACGCCTAATACTTTTTCATTTACAAGTAGTGGTACAATGAAAATGCACCGTGGAGTAGCTTCACCAATACCAGAAGTAATATTTACAAAGTCAGCTGGAATTTCTGTAAAATAAAGAGGTTCTTTGTCAAACCAAGCTTGTCCTACTAATCCTTGTTTGTATCTAATTTCTCTTTTTTCTTCTAAATAACGCTGTTTACCATACGCATATACTGCTTTTACTTCTAAAAACATATCGTCTTCATTGTCATCATTAATTACATACAAGTATCCTTGATTTGCATTGATGTATCGTATCAAATTAGAAAGAATATTGTTGTAAAATACATCTATATCTTGAATATCACGTGTAATATCAACAAATTTTGCAAGACCTTCAGAAGTCCAATTACGTTTTTTCTCTTCTTCAACACTTGTTTTAATTGCATTACTCATACTATGTAATGATTCAAATATTTTCCCTTTGTTATGAAAAATTTCGATGTTAGTTTCAAAATTACCTTTCCCAACTTCAGTTACATATTCCGTTACATTGGTTAAGTTTTCTACTACTGTATTCAAAGAACGAATCATATTTGCTGTTTCGTCTTTACCATCTGCGTCCATTGGTTCTGTAATTTCACCTTCTGAAATTTTACTTAGTACTTCTTCTGTTTTGATAATTGGGTTTTCAATTAACTTGGAAACATACAAACTTAACGTCAACGCAATGATGGCCACTAATAAACCTAAGATGAATAATATCAATTGTACTTGGTGGGTATAGTCTGTCAATAAATCTTGTTGGTGTGTATATTCTTTTTCGATTACTTCGCTTAACGCTTCCATTTCCACTGCAAGGTTATCGAAGACTTGTTTGTAAGTATGCATTTCGTGTTGACCTTCTGTACTATATAAATCATAATTAGTATACAAAGCTTTATCAATGAAGTTTTTAGAAGATACGATGTATGCGTCTAATGGGGTGCGAATTTTATTTACTTGCTCGACAATTTTGTGATCAATATGCAAGTGTTTTAGCTCATTCAACGATGATTTAAATATACCTACATGTTCAGCGAAATCACGTTTTACTGCTTTTTTTCCCTCAACATCATGGTCTTTTGTTAAAAAACCGTTGTACACATCTGCTCGAAGCGCATCATGCATCATATCTGCCGTAAGTTGACGCGAAGCAGCTTTACCAACTTGCACAATATCAGCTTTTATTTCATCCACCTTATTCAAGGATTGATGAGAGATAATAGACATTAATGCAGTAAAGAATATGTTTATAAGGATGATTAATAGAATCTTTTTTCTAACTCTTAAATTTTTAATCCAAGTTTTCATTTATTCAGTATTTGTCAATAACAAGTAGTAATTGTGCTTACAAGGTGCAAAATAAATAAAAAAACAATGTATTGGTCAATAATATAGTTTATTTAACCTAAGTTTTATATAGTATATTATTTACTAAATTATTTAATAAGTATTTAATATATAATGTTTTATGTTTATTTATATAAGTATAAATACAACTAAAAATAGTATGTTATATTAATTTTAGCTTACAAAAAAACCAACCCTTTCGAGGTTGGTTTTTTTTGTAAAAAACAGTGTAAATTATTTTTTATTCAATAACTCATTCAGTTTTGCTTCGCGTTCTTTTTGTTCGTTAATCACAAAACGTTGTGCGATATATTCTTTCGGTTTTCCTGCGTTATCTAATACAGGAGCTATGATAGCGTCTACCCAGTAGATTGAACCATCTTTCGCTTTGTTTTTGATTTCGCCACGGAAGATTTTCCCTGAAGAAATTGTTTTCCACATATCTACGAAGATTTGATCGTCTTGGTCACCAGATTTGAGTATGCGGTGATTTTTACCTATTACTTCTTCTTCAGCATATTTAGACCATTTCAAGAATTCTTCATTGACATAAGTGATGTTACCCTGAACATCTGTTTTGGAAACAATTGCAATGCTGTTGATAATATTGTTTTGAGCTTGCATTTCAATTTGAACACGTTCCATCTGCTCTTGGATCGCTGTCATTTCCTCCATACTTTGACGAATCTCTTCCTCTTGTGCACGAGTTTCTTCCAACATTTCTTGCATCTCTTGTTCTTTCATCTTTTGATCGTTGATGACAAAACGTTGCGCAATGTATTCTTTTGGTTTACCATTTTCATCCAAAATAGGGGCAACAATGGCATCTACCCAATAGAATGATCCGTCTTTCGCTTTGTTTTTGATTTCACCGCGGAAGATATTTCCTGAAGAGATAGTTTTCCACATATCGATGAAAATTTGGTCATCTTGTTCACCTGATTTCAACATACGGTGGTTTTTACCCATTACCTCAGGCATAGTGTATTTAGACCATGTCAAGAATTCTTCATTCACATAGGTAATGTTTCCTTGTAAGTCAGTTTTAGAGACGATTGCTATTTCATTGATGATGTCTAATTGTGCCTTGTTCTCCGCTTCTAACTCAACTTTTGCAGTAATATCTGTTGCGAATTTGATAACTTTTACAACCTTCCCTTCTGAATCAGTAATAGGGTTGTAAATAGCATCTAACCAAACTGTTTTACCTTCGGTGTTGATTCGTTTGAACATTCCTTTATTTTCAATTCCTGCTGCTAAACGTGTCCAGAAAGTTGCGTAATCTTCTGATTCTTTTATTTCTTTCGGAACAAAATTGCGATGGTGTTTGCCATAGATATCTTTCAAGGTGCAATTCATTGCCTTAAGGAAATTTTCATTCGCATCAACTACATTCCCTTCAGGTGTGAATTCTATCGTAGCCATCGTAGCGTTAATTCCCGCCATTTTTGCAGCCAATTCAGCTTCATTTTCTTTTTGAGCTGTTACGTCTGTTGCAAATTTGATGACTTTGATAACTTTCCCTTCCACATTTTTGATAGGGTTGTATATCGCATTCAACCAAAGTGTTTTACCGTCGCTATCTATGCGTTTGAAAATACCTTGTTTTTCTTCTCCATTTGCTAAATCTGACCAAAAAGTTTTATAGTCGTCTGTTAATTGAACATCTTTTGGAACAAACATACGGTGATGTTTACCTTTAATATCTTCTTGTATGTATTTTGTTGTGTTTAAGAAGTTTTCATTAGCTGTTACAATCGTTCCGTCTAGTTTAAATTCGATGGTTGCCATCGTTGCGTCAATTCCATCAAGTATTCCTTTTTGTTGTGCTGCATTTTGAGCGATAATGGCATTTTGACGTTCCATTTGTGTCTGTGTTGCAGACATTTCTTCCATATTTTGACGAATTTCTTCCTCTTGTGCACGCGTTTCTTCCAACATCTATTGCATTTCGATTCTCGCCTCAATTTGATCATTAATGACAAAGCGTTGCGCTAGGTATTCTTTTGGTTTGCCTGATTCATCTAAAATAGGAGCAACAATTGCATCTACCCAATAGAAAGAACCATCTTTTGCTTTGTTTTTAATTTCACCACGGAATATTTTTCCTGAAGAAATTGTTTTCCACATATCCACAAAGATTTGGTCATCTTGGTCACCAGATTTTAGCATACGGTGATTTTTCCCCATCACTTCCTCTAATGAATATTTAGACCATTTTAGGAATTCTTCATTCACATAAGTAATATTACCTTGCACATCCGTTTTAGAAACAATAGCTACACTGTTGATGATGTTATTTTGTGCTTGCATTTCAATTTGAACGCGTTCCATTTGCTCTTGGATAGCGGTCATTTCCTCCATGTTTTGACGGATTTCCTCTTCTTGTGCACGTGTTTCTTCTAATACATTTTGCATTTCTTCACGCGCTTCAATTTGGTCGTTGATTACAAAACGTTGTGCGATGTATTCTTTTGGTTTCCCTTGTTTGTCTAATACAGGTGCTACGATAGCATCTACCCAATAGAAAGATCCATCTTTTGCTTTGTTTTTGATTTCCCCACGGAATATTTTTCCTGAAGAAATTGTTTTCCACATTTCGTCGAAAATAGCGTCATCTTGATCACCAGATTTCAACATTCGGTGGTTTTTACCCATCACCTCTTCTTTGGTATATTTCGCCCATTTCAAGAAGTTATCGTTGACATAGGTGATATTTCCTTGTACGTCTGTTTTAGATACGATAGCAACATTGTTGATGATGTTTAACTGTGCTTCAAATTCATCTTCAATACGTTGTTTTTCGATTGCCATACTACGTTGAACACGTTCCATTTCAGCTTGTGTAGCTTGCATTTCTTCCATGTTCTGACGTATTTCTTCTTCTTGTGCTTTCATCGCTTGTTCAGCTTCTTGTGAAAGTTCAAGTAAAATACGTGTACGTTCGTTAGTCTTAGCAGAATCAACTGTTGATGCGATTGTTTCGGATAATTTTTTGACAAATTCTTGTTTGAATACTTCCAATGGTTCAAAAGAAGCAATCTCTATCACCCCTAATACTTTTTCATTTACCATCAATGGAACGATGAATACACAACGTGGAGTTGCTTCTCCGATACCAGATGTAATATTTACGAAGTCAGCAGGGATTTCAGTGAAATAAAGAGGTTCTCTGTCAAACCAAGCTTGCCCTACTAAACCTTGTTTGTATCGAATTTCTTTTTTCTCTTCTAAGTAACGTTGCTTACCGTAAGCATAAACAGCTTTTACTTCCATAAAAATATCATCTTGATTTTCGTTGTTGATGACATATAAATATCCTTGATTTGCATTGATATAACGTATTAAACTAGATAAGATATTGTTGTAAAACATATCCACATCTTGAATATCACGTGTTATATCTACAAATTTCGCTAAACCTTCTGATGTCCAATTACGTTTTTTATCTTCTTCTACATTTGCTTTGATAGCATCTGTCATACTGTGAAGTGATTCGTAGATTTCTCCATTGTTTTGGAAAATTTCTACTTCCGTTTCAAAGTTTCCTTTTCCTACTTCTGTCACATAGTGTTTTACATTGGTTAGGTTGTCCACAACATTGTTCAAAGAACGAAGCATATTCGCTGTTTCATCTTTTCCTTCTACTTCGATAGGTTCGGTAATCTGACCTGTTGAAATTTTCCCCAATACTTCTTCTGTCAATAAAATTGGTTTTTCAATCAATTTGGAAACAAAAAGACTCAATGTGATTGCGATAATGGCAACAAGTAATCCTAAAATAAATAAGGTTAACTGTACGCTGTGGGAATAATCAGTCAATATATTTTGTTGGTGCAGGTATTCTTTTTCAATCATTGCACTCAATGCTTCCATTTGAATTGCTAGTTTATCAAAGGTAGCTTTATACTTGTGTATTGCTTGTTGTCCTTGGATGGTATGCAACTCAAATTTTGTGTATAATCCCTTATTGATAAGTTCATCCGATGAGTTGATATATGAATTTAAAGGTTTACTTAATGTATTTACTTGATTAATAATATTTTTATCAACCTTTAAATTTTTCAATTCATTTAAGGATGTTTTGAAAATACCCACATGTTCTGCGAAGTCCTTCTTTACATTTTCTTTTCCTTTCACATCTGTTTTTTCAGTCAAAAAGGCATTGTATACATCGGCACGTAAGGCATCATGCATCATATCGGCATTCATTTGTTTGGATGCAGCTTGGCCAACTTGTACTATATCCGCTTTGATTTCATCCACCTTGTTTAAAGATTGATGCGAAATCAATGTCATTAACGCAGTAAAGAATACATTGATACTGATAATCAACAAAATCTTTTTACGGACACGTAAATTTTTAATCCAAGTTTTCATTTTTATTTTCTTTTTAGGTTAATTATTTGGTAAAAAGTAACTTATTGCAAATATAGTTTAATTTTTTTAAGTATGTTTACGTATATACTTGTTTTATAAGTACATTTTCTTATTTGCTTGATTGTCAATGTTTTTATTTTAGTATATATACTTATACTTTTATTTAAGCATTTAAAATCAGAGTTTTGTATAACTATTTATCAATTTCATTAAACAAGTGAAGCAGGAATTTGCAGCAGTAATGATTTCTTTGTTAGAATTTAAGTGTTGTTGACCATATTTATTTTGCCAGTTTTTAAATGTTTCCCATTTTTCTATAGTGAATTTTGTATACCCATTATAAAAATGGAAGGATAGGTTGGACAGATTTTTATTTGTTTTTAGTTGCTTCGTAATAAACTGCGCTCCTAGTGTTGACCCCTCTAAAACATATAATATTCCTAGTAATTGATTGATATTGGTACATTCAGGTATTGTGTAATTAATCGTTGGGGAGGCATTATTTATATTTAATTCTTGTATATCTTTTTGTAATAAACTTGTTTTTAGACGTTCAGCTAAATCAGGAATTATTTTGTGAATTTCAGTTAATCTCAAGTATTCATTTTTCAAGTTTTGTGATGAAGTGCAACCATCCTGTAATAATGTTGGCATATTCTTCTTTTGTTAAACTTGGAGATAATAATTGAGAAAAAGCAGGTGATTTTCCAATTAGGATATGGCTTTCATTGGTTGCTTCTTTTAATGATTCTGATAAAATCATAGTATTTTAAAATGATGATGTGTTAAAAATTCATCTAACCAGTCCTGCTCTTCTTGTGCTACTATTTTTCGTGCGGGTGCATAGGTTATGTGATGTTCCTTATAGGTTTTTATTTCTGGATGATCTTTAAAAGAACAAGGTGTATTATGTACATAGTAATCTTCTCCAAGTTGTTTAATATAATCAATAGCAGTATGCTCAATCAAAAAAAGTTGTTCGATTTGTGCTTCACAATGTATTACATAAGGTGAAGCGACTTGATTAAACCACGCTGATTTTTCATGAATCGTTTGTTTGAAAAGTGTGTTGTATGTTTTGAAAATTGAAGGAATTCCCGAATGTTGTATTGGTTTGTTTAATGGAACCGTATGTTCTGTGTCAATAACTAAAACATGTACTTTATCCATAATAATTACACATTCAAATACAAAAATTGGAAATTGTTCAGGATTTGCTGTTGGAAGTATAAGAAGCGTTGCGATATCCATAACAGAAGATTGAAATCGTGCGTAGCGCATTACTGCTGAATTGTTCGTTGCACGCCAACCGCTGCTTGATACTAATATTTCTTTAGAGTTTCCTTTTAACTTTTTTTCTTCAAATTCGACTACTCTATCTTCTTTTTTCCAAGTGAAGTAAGGGTCTGTATGATAGAAGACCATCGGTAATAACCAGGTAAGATGGTCTTTCATTCTATAAGACTTAATGCAACATCATTTACTTCTATTGCAGATGCAGCCACTCCATCTGCTCCGATTTTATGCCAAAGTTCAGGGTCACGTAAAAAGGGATAACCACCAACCATAATCTTTACCTCAGGGTATTGATCTTTCACGTGATAGATGATTTCTTTTACCGTTTTTATATGTGGTGTGAGTGTTACTGATAAAGCTAATAAGTCAGCATTGTTCTCTTCAATTGCCCACAAGATGGAGTGTGTAGGCACGTTTGCGCCCATATAGTAAGTATTCCATCCCTCCATTTCCAAAAAGTCAGACACGATACGAATACCAATTTCATGCTGTTCTGTTCCGACGCAGGTAGCAACGACGGATTTCCCATTCGGGGTTTGACTCATTACTTTAGCAGTTAGCATAGCCATATTGTTTTGGGTAGCAGCAGTACAAAAGTGTTCTTGTGCGACCGTTATTTGGTTTAATTCCCATAATCTGCCTAGTTCGTATTGACAGGCTTGGAATACATCAATAAACAATTTTTTGATTTCCATACCTTGATCTATAAGTTCAAGGATATATTGTGTTGCTTGAATTTTTTGTTTGCTGAGTAATAATTTTAAATAGGTTTGAGATTCAATAGTTTGAGTAAATGAAATAGATGAGGTTGCAGAAACAGCGTTACCATCTATTAATAATTTGACAGCAGAATCAATATAATCTATTCCATTATGTAAATTGCTTTGAGCGATAATGGAACGAATCGAGATTAAAAATCGTATCAAAGTATTCGTTGATATCCCCAAAGCTGTAAGTGCTGCATTTGCCCAAGCAATATATTCTGTAAATAATAGTATACTATCTGATTGGATTGATTGTTCTAAAAAATCAAGATGTTTTTCTGCGTCATTGATGATGTATGCTTCAAATTGAGGTTTGGAATGTTTTTCAATAGTTTGAAATAATTCAATATGTAATTTACTGATTTGAGTAGCAAGTGTATTTCGTGAACTCGTTGATGGAATATACTCGGAATTTAATCCTTTAAGCAAGGTGTTTTTTATCTGAAAATGAGCTAAACCTTCATTCGAAATTTCCTCTGTTAAGTATTCAAAAGGAATACCAACTGCTTCAAAATAATTTTTTAACCAATAGAAATACCTAGGAAGTAGCATTTCATTTTCGTTTGCTAAATCAACGAGCATACCTATTTCGCTTGTAATGTTCCAATTGTTTTTGAGTGATATGTGTGATTTAACACGTTCATTAATCACTTCATTGAGATAAGTTTCGATCATTTTTCGTAATTATTTACAGTAAGTGGTTGTAAATAAGATTGTATGATCTCTATTTGATCTACAATTTCATATACTTCATCTTCATAAAGATGTGTTTCATTCAAATAATCTTGTTTTATACGCTTAATAGACTCATTTATTTCGGCACAACAAAGTGTAAGCGTATCATCTAATTTTTCTTTTTTTTGTATTTCTTCCGTTTTGATTTCTTCTAATTGAGATGTTATTTGATCGTTGTACTGATTTTGTTGAATTAATAGTTTTTTCAACTGTTGAATTTCATTTTTTAGTTGCGTGTTTTTTAATTCTAGTTCGTCGTTTGATTTATGTTGATAGTTTTCTTTGATAGATTGACGCAATAAATTATTTTGTTGGTTGTTCATATCTGTTAAGTCTTCTAAAAACTTGTTTGAAGTATCTTTCGGTTCAAAGGCTTGCAGTATGATTTGGTTTTGATGAAATATACCACTTACAGAGAGTGATTTGATTTTTCCTTGAAATTGAAAATTGATATCCCAGTTGAGCACGTGTTTGGTTGTGCCAACGGTTTGAAAAAAAGTTAGAATTTTAGAAACACTAAAATGATCTACAAAGGGAAAAAGTGATTTACCGACTTCCATTTCGTTGGATTTATCGCTTAGTATCTCTTCGATAATTCCTTTGGTATTACATATAAGTATAAATTCCATAATCTGTAATTTAGTACGTATTCAAATATACGTACTATTTCTTAATTAATTACTAATCAATATCATTTTTAAAAATAATATACGTATTTTTGTTTCGTAGATATAATAAATAACTTGGTTTTTATACGTTTTTAATTGTATTTTTTATTAGTATTTTAAGGTATGAGATTGATAGTTGATACGCATGAGAGTGCTGTGGTTGTAATTTCAGCGTCGAAAAGAGAAGAAATAACTGCTTTGTTGCGAGTAATAAAGGGTAATACCTTAGAAGAAATGGTTGAAGAAGATTCGTTAAGTTTTGAGGATTTTATCGTTCAAAAACTAAATGATATTTATAGTTTTCAACTAAAACAAGAGCAAAAATCTACGCAATTACTTTCTACAATAGCACATATTAGTAAAGGTGATTTTACACGAAGTTTGGAGGAGCCTTTGGTTGATAAAGATAATTTGGATCTAATACAAAAGGGGATAGCTCAATTAGGAGGAAAACTACAAGAGAATGTTGTGAAATCGAATACTTTTGATGTATTGTTTGACAGTATTTCGTTGCCTTTTTTACTTTTAAATGTGTTGGATAGAACAATTACCAATGTGAATGCTGCGGCCGTGACAATGTTTAAGTTGGATTTATCCATTACTAAAACGATACCGAGTTTTATGTGTATCGATACTTCCTTGATGACTATAATCGATTCTTTTTATTTGTTTGAAGATGATAGTTTTACATTTGAATTTACTTTTTCACAATTAAAAGGGAAACCCGTAATTATTCATTTGTCTAAAGTGACGAATATATTTGATAGTAAAGATCAGATTGCGATTTTTATAACAGATATTTCAATTCAAAAAGAAAATGAGTTGAAAAATAAAGAACGAGCTATAGAAAAGCGTTCGTTAAAGTTGAAACAAGATTTGTTAACAGCAATTGATAAAGAGATGATGCTTCCTTTGGCAACTATTAGTAAGTTAATACCAAAGAGTATAATTGCAAATTTTCGAATGGAGGATATTCATGAATTATTAAATGCAAATGTTCTGTTGAAGCACGCAGTAGAGAATATTCAAGTGTACAATGATTTGAATGGTAACATTCTAAATTGTAGTGATACAAATGTCTTAGTGTTAGTAGAAAAGATGCTTCAAGATCACTATTTTCATGCGATTGCGAAAAATGTGTTTTTAGATTATGAGGTTGATTCTACCATTCCAGATATTATCAGTTTGGATGCAGATAAATTGGCTTTAGTATTGAATAATTTGGTAGCTAATTCATTGAAATTTAGTTCGAATAATACCATTAAAGTAAATGTAAAATTAGAAACCAATAACAAATTGAAATTTATTATTTCCGATAATCTAACGGGGATAGGAAATGCCAATGAGATAGGCTTGGAAAATATTTATTCACGATTAGAAATCCCTTCTTTATCTGGTGTAGAAACGGGTGATTTGGGTCTAATAGTAAGTGCTATGTTAGTTGAGTATTTGGGCGGGGAATTGAAACAAGATGAAGAAACAAAACGTTTAACCTTTACAATCCCTTTTTCTCATTTTTGATAGATTTTATTTTCTGAATTAAATTCTTTTAAATATTTAAAAGAGGAACTCCATGTTAGGTTTTCTTTAATTCCGAAGGCTATATATCCATTATGATTTAAGTTGTGAAATAGTTTACTCATTACCTGGTTTTGAAGTCCCATTGTAAAATAAATTAAAACATTTCGACTTAATATCAAATCGTAAATTTCTTCACTATACCCTTGAATATCATCAAAGTAATGAAAATTTATTTTATTTCGTAGTCTTGAGTTAAATTGGAATTTATCACCATCGGTAGGTGTACCATAATCGTAAATACTGGAAGTTGTACTATATATTTTTTTATAATTTTCATTATAAATATCTACATATCGTTTCTTGTATTCTCCTTTAGTAGCTGTTTTTAATGCTTCTGTGTTAATATCTGTTGCAGTAATTGACGCTTTATCTAAGATTCCTACATTTTCTAACAAAATAGCTAATGAATAAACTTCTTCTCCAGTTGAGCAGCCGTTATGCCAGATTCTTATTTCTTTCTTTAATGCTAACTGAGGTATTATTTCTTGTTTAATGGCTCTCCAAAATGTTTCATCTCTAAACATTTCAGTGGTATTCACAGTTAATTCATTTCGAAAAGTGTCAAAGATTGCAGGATTGTTTTCTAAAAGTTGAATAAGTTCATGTATATTTCGTAACCCAAATAATTTTACAAATCGTTCAACACGTCTTTTTAACGTATTCAAACTGTAGCCCCTAAAATCAAATGTATATTTTTGAAATACAAATTCCAATAAGGGGTGTAAATCGGTTTGATTAATATCAATAAACATAATAACTTAATAAAGAATTTACTTCATTTTCAAAGTTATTCTATACCGCTTATTATTTCAATACTATATTACACCTATTTTGATAGGTGTAATTACGTAATCGACTTGATTTTAAATAAGTAATTTATCTTATTTAGGATTTAATCATTCGAAGGAAAAATATTGTTTTTAATAGTATAGTTCATTAATTCAACTACACTATTCACACCGAATTTTTTCATGAGATTTTCCCGATGTTTATCGACAGTTCGTGGACTTATAGCCAAATGTTCGCCTACACCCTTTGATGTATGGCCATCCATAATTAGTTTAAGTACATCCCTTTCTCTAGAGGTTAAATCATCTTTTTTCGATAATTTCATTTCCTTTTTTCCATAAATTCCATGAACAAGGGAATTACTTAATGAATTGGAATAATAATTATCACCTTTAATGATCTTTTTGATTGCTAGAAATAATTCATCTCTATCACAATCTTTAATTAAATAACCTGATGCACCAGCCCGTAACGAATTCATAAAATATTCTTTGTTATTATACATAGAAAGAATCAGTACGGGGATTTCAGGATAAAGACTTTTTACTTCTGTACATAATTGGATGCCATTTTTATTTGGCATGTATACATCAGTAATTAGCAGATCGACATTATTATATTTAAGAACTTCTAAAGCTTGATCACCATCAGCTGCTTCACACACAACTTCAGCAAAATCAGATGAATTCAACATTATTTTGAATCCTTCTCGAACTATGGTATGGTCGTCAACTAAGGCAATTTTTATTTTTGTCATCTAACTTGAGATAAGGATAGCGCAAATATAAGAAATAATTTATATTAATATTCTTAAAATCAGTATGATAACAAAATATTTTATTTAGAATATGATAAAAATCAATTTTTAGTTATTTATTAGATGATTATTGCGTACAAAATTAATCATGTCAACAACATTGTGTACTCCTAATTTTTCCATCATATTGCTTCTATGCTTGTCAACTGTTCTAAAGCTTATAAATAATTTTTCAGCGATTTGTTTAGTATTTAAACCTTCGACTAATAGATTTAAAATTTCAATTTCTCTTTTTGTAAGGGTATCAAATTTCTTTTGAGGCTCATTATTTACATCTACTAAACTATCCATCATGGAATAGGTAATGGAATTACCAAAGTAGGTACCACCTTTAGCTACTTTTTTGATGGCAAAGTGTAATTCTTCTTTGTCACAATCTTTGACTAAGTACCCAGCTGCACCAGCTTTATAGGCGTTAATTAAATATTCTTTATTATCATGCATAGATAAAATGATAACAGGTAGTTCAGGTTTTTCATGTTTTAATTTATAACATAAATCTATACCACTCATGTTAGGCATAGAGATATCAGAAATTAATACATCTATCTGGTTTTTATCTAACATATCTAAAGCAATTTCTCCATTTTTTGCTTCCGTTACTACTTCAAAATTTCCAAAGGAATTAACTAAAGCTTTAAATCCTTCACGTACAATGGTGTGATCATCTACTAGTGCAACTCTTACTTTTGTTTCCATTTCCATTTTTATTTATCAATCTATCTATACTTCTTTGTTTAAAGGAATTTGAATTCTTATTTCGCACCCTTTTTCTGTTGTCTCTTCAATCATAAACAATCCATTCAGTAATTCTGTTCGCTCCTTCATATTATTAATTCCTAATCCCTTGCCAAAATTAGTTTTGGTAAACGATGTTCCATTATCTTTAATTGTAAGGAGAAGTGAATTAGTTTTACCTATAATTTCAATTAGGACTTTATTTGCATTGGAATGTTTTGAAATATTGGAAAGAGCTTCCTGTACAATTCTAAAAAGTGTAATTCTTATTTCAGATGTTAGTTCAATATCCATGTTTCGCTCTTTGAATATGACCTTTAATCCTTTAATTTGCGAAAATTCTTCAGTTAATATGCGCAAAGCAGATAGAATCCCAAAATCTTCTAGTGCACTAGGCATTAAGTCTTGAGAAATCTTACGTGTTTCGAAAATGGTCTTTTTGATATCCGCTTTTACGTCTTTTAATCGTTCAATAACCGCTTGATCATCTAATTGTTGAAAATCAATCATTTCCATTTTTAAACGAATAGCTGTTAGCATTTGGCCTAATCCATCATGCAATTCTCTGGAAAGTCTTTTACGTTCGTTTTCTTGTCCTGTTAATACAGCCGCAATGCGAATCCGTTCTTCTTTCATTTGGGCGTTTTTTTCTAGTATGTCTAATCTCCTTTCTTCTAACTCTAATTGATCTTTTAGTTTATCAGATTGAAGTTGTGAAATTTCACTGTTTAATTTTTCTAATTTTAGATGTTCTGTTAAATCTTGAATAGTACCTACTAGTTTGGTTATTTTTCCATTTTTATTTCGACTCACTTCCATAGAAGTATGTACTTGTATTATTTCTCCATTCGCTTTTTTTATGCGATAATGCAAACTAAATTCATTTTCTGTATGAAGTTTAGAACTGAAAATTGTATTTACGTAATCTAAATCTTCCTTTGGAATAAAATTTCTGAAATCAATTTTTCGGATTGGTGTGTTTTGCTCTAAAGCAAATAATTCATACATATAATCAGACCAAAAATATTCTTTACTTTCAAAGTCACGTTCAAAACTTCCTGTCCTTGCTAGTTTTTGCGCTTTTTTTAGGGATGATTCACTTCGTAATATTTGTTTTTCTTGTTTTTTACGTTCTGTAATATCTTTAGCAACTGCAATGACATATCCTTCTTGGTTGTATAAGTGAAAACGTTCAGATAATTCAACTGGAAACTGCTGATTAGAATCTAAGCGATGAAATAGTTTTTCAAAGGTTTGTGATTGCTTGTTCTTAAGGATATTAATATGATTGTCCCAATTTGAATTTGTATGGTTACTTACGTCTTGTATATTTAATGTATTAAGATTCACAGTATCAATTCCGAAAAGTTTGGCTCCTGTTTGATTTAAAAACACAAAACGTCCTGATTCCGAAGTTACATAAAATGCATCAGCGCTTTGGTTGACCATTTCAAACAACAAGTAGAGTAATTCTTTTTCTTTTTTACTTTCTGAAATATCTGTTATTGTTCCAATAAATGATGTTACAACACCTTCTTCCCTTATAGGAGCAATCATCGTTTGTATCCACCTGATTTTACCATTGAATGTTAAACGAAATTCTTGATTGAAATTTCCATGATTGGTAAGAAATTCATTCCATTTGGTCAAAACATTTAGTTTATCTTCTGGGAAAATATGGTGTAACCAATCTGATTTTTTAACCTCATTTTTATTGATTCCTAATAGCTGCTGACATTTGTTATTCAAATAAATACATTCTCCTAAAAGATCAAATATTATAATTCCGACAGGTGTGGCATCTTGAAGTGCGATGAGTTGATTTTCAGTTTGGTGTAATTTTAAACTTAAATGATTGATGTTGTAAATATTTTCTTCTAGTTCTTTTTGATTTTCTAATAATTCTTCGGTAATAGCGAAATTTTGATTGTTTAAGTCAATAAATTGATGTTTGTTTTGTAGGTTTAATCCTAATAATTCTTGTATGCGTTTGGAAGAAGATTGATACATTTTTATATAGCTATCAATAATGAAGTAGATAAAAATGAAAGCCAATGCATTGGAGCAAAGTTTGAATGTTGTGTTTATTTTGATGTTTGTATAGAAAGACATCATAAAAGGCAACTCTTTGGTAAGTTCAATTGCCCAACTTCCTATAATTGAAAGGATAAACATTGCTATTCCAGTTTTTCGACCTAAGGTGAAAAAAGCAAATAGCGTATGTACTATAAACCATGGAAATAAAGTAATTTCAAGTGTACCTTCTGCATAAGTTATAATGGATAAGAAGTTGCTTAAAAATCCTAAAAAGACATAAGTGATGGCTGCTGTTTTGTATGATTTACTGTATTTTAATAATAAAAGCGGAACCACTCCCCCTGTTAATCCTATCATGGAAGAGATTAATTGGGGCGTACTTACAATTTGTATATAAAACGGTAGAGGTAATAAAAGAACAATTACATAGACAATTAGAAAATTGAAAATTAATGAAAGTCGTCTATTTTCGGAAATATTTCCAAAATCGTTATAATCTCCAATAAACCAAGCTTTAATTTTATTCATTTTTATCTAATAGATTGAATATTAGTTTTTTAATTTTAATTTACACTTGTTCACTAAGTTTATTAACTTAAAATTTATTCGTAAAGCTATGTACGTATTGTAATTTGTTATCTAACAGGTAATTGTACCTGCTTATACAAAAGTACTAAAAATATAAGTACTTATACTTAAGTTGCTAGTATTATTTCTAAGTAAATTACCAATTGAAATACGTTTTTTTAAAAAAAATAAGCATAAATATCTGTTTGTAAGGGTTTTAATTTTTATTGAGGTTATAAAAAATACTTATTTATATTAATTACGTTTGTTTAATATACATGCAAATATATTAAACAAAATTGTGTTTTTTTAATTTGCGCTTTTTAACGTATTTTAATTTAATGAATTATGTACTTATCAACTACTTATAAGTAGTACTACCCTTCACATATAAAAAATTAGGTAACACATCTAATTGATTGTTAAATAATAATTTATGAAAATTGTAAGATAACTAGTTATTAATTTTTTATATGAAATTTAGGGATTTGAGTATGCGTAAAAAAATTGGTTCTTTGGTACTAATTTTATTAATTTTTGATGTTTTATCTTATTACATGGTGATTCATAATAGTAATTCATCAAAATTAGATACGGTACGTGTTGATTTAGCAGGGAAAAATCGTATGTTATCACAGCGATTAATTGCTTTAGCAGAAATTACACAAAGTGATAATCGTGAAAAAGCTACTAACGCAAAATTGGAATTAACAAAAACAGTTCAGGTATTTAATAATAACATTCGCTTATTAAAGGATGGCGGTATTGCAGATCCTGTTCGTCCTGAGTTTAGGTTAGAACCTTCAGGTTCAGATGTTCTCCCTGCAATTCACGCATTGGAAGAATCTTTTCGTGACCATGTAAGTTTAATCAATACACTGCTAAAGCAGTCTACATACTTATACGGTTATCCGACTACTAGCTTTCAACCGAATACGCCTAAAATTCGTTTTAAAAATGAGGAAGTTGTCAATGCTCAGAATGAGTTAGAAAATTTACTTTTAGAGGGCGTCCTGTTAGCAAAAGCACAAGTTCTTGTTAAGAATATAGCTGCTATATCGGAGAGTAAGCAACAAAATTTTCATAGTTTGTTATTGTTTATTGCGTTTATTAATATCGTAGTTATTGCTTTCGTATTTTGGTTTTTAAACCAATACATCACAAATCCCTTACAGAAAGTAAAAGATGTCGTTTCTGAAGTTGCTTCTGGTGATTTTACGCATAACGTAAATATTCATAGTAATGATGAAATTGGGCAAGTCGCAGCATCTATAAATAAAATGATAGCGAATATCACCCGTGCTTCTTCTTTTGCAGATCATATTGGTAACAATAAATTAGATGAAGAATTTGAGGTGTTAGGAAAAAATGACATATTGGGTGCATCATTAATGACTATGCGTTCAAACTTAATTCATGTTGCAGAAGAAGAGAAAAAACGTAATTGGATAAATGAAGGATTAGCAAAGTTTGTAGATATAACAAGGGATACACATGATGTTGAACGTTTTTATAATAACATCTTATCTAATTTAATCCGTTATATCAACGCAAATCAAGGATATTTATATGAATTGAATGATGAGGTCAGAGGTCAAGAGCCTTATATGGAAATTAAAGCTGTATATGCCTATGGTAAACAACGTTATTTGGAAGATAAAACGATGGTTAAGTATAAGCAAGGTTTAGCAGGTCAGGCATGGTTTGATAAAGATATATTGTATTTTACCGATGTTCCGAAAGAATACGTGCGTATCACTTCAGGGATAGGTGAAGCTTTACCACGTTGTTTAATTATTATTCCATTAATGATCAATGAAGCGGTGGTAGGTATACTTGAAATTGCTTCATTTGAAACCTTTGAAGCACATCATGTAGAGTTTTTGAGAAAATTATCAGAAACTATCGCAGGAACAATTTCAAATGTTAAAACTACAGAACGTACAAAATATTTGTTAGAGCAATCGCAACAAGCAACAGAGGAAATGCGTGCACAAGAAGAGGAGATGCGCCAAAATATGGAAGAGATGGCTGCTACTACAGAAGAGATGCAACGCAAGGACCGAGAGATGAGTAAATTGATGGCTCAAATGAAGGTGGCACAAGAGGAGATGGAACAGCAAAACATCGTTATTGCGGAGAAAGCTTCTGAGACACAAGGTATTTTGGATGGTGTAAATGCTACTATGGCTACCATCGAATTTACTCCAGAGGGAAATGTACTAACTGCAAATGATAACTTTTTACACACTATGCATTGCACATTGGATGCAATTAAAGGGAAAAATCACCGAAGTTTTGTTCCATCGGATGTTATTGACTCAAGTGAATATGCTTCTTTTTGGTCAGACTTAAGCGCTGATAGAGCAAAAAAAGGAATCTTTAAACGAGTAGCATTAGATGGTCAAATCATTTGGTTAAATGCGATTTATAATCCTATATGTGATGCAAAAGGAAAAGTAATTCGTGTTATTAAGTTCGCAACAGATATCACTGAGCAAGTAGAGAAAGAAGCACAGATATCTGCCCAAATGGGAATTATTGATAGTGTAGCAATAGTTTCTAAAACAGATTTACAGGGAAATATTACGTACGTTAATGACGAGTTTTTGAAATGGTCTAAATATTCAAGAGAAGAAGTGATGGGTAAAAATCACCGTATTTTAAAATCTGGGGAGCAAGACGATCAAATATTTGTGGATATGTGGAAGACAATATCATCAGGTAAATTATTTAGAGGAGAGATAAAAAATAAAGCGAAAGATGGTTCATGCTATTGGGTAGATGCTATTATTGCACCAGTACTTGATGAAAATGGCAAACCAAAAGAATATATTGCACAACGTTTTGTAATCAATGAGCAAAAAGAGAGAGAGTATCTTATTCAACAGACATTAGAGGAAGCACGTACTCAAGAAGAAGAGATTCGTCAAAACATGGAGGAGATGCAAGCGCAACAAGAAGAGATGATGCGTCAAACACGCAAATTAGCTAAAGAAGAGGCCTTAAAAAGAGGGGTGTTAGAAGGAATCGATGCTACAATGGCAACAATCGAATTTACTCCGGATGGTTTTGTTGTTCATGCAAATGAGAATTTCTTAAGGGTTATGAAATGCGAACTTGAAGACATAGTTGGTAAACACCATCACGAATTTTTACCAAAAGAAGAGATGGATAAAGAGGATTATAAACACTTCTGGCAACACCTTGCTAATGGAATGGATAAAAAAGGAATCTTTAAAAGAGTTAACTCGAAGGGTGAAATAGTTTGGTTAAATGCGATCTATAATCCTATTAAAAATGCAGATGGGGATGTTGAAAAGGTAATCAAATTTGCTACAGATTTGACTGAACAGAAACAACAAGAAGCTGAAATAGAAGCGCAAACAAATATCATTAATACGGTAGCTATCGTATCTAAAACGGATTTACTTGGAAATATTACTTACGCAAATGATGAATTTTGTAAGTGGTCAGGGTATACAAGAGAGGAATTAATTGGTAAAAATCACCGCATTTTAAGACATCCTGATATGCCCAAAGAAGCTTTTGAAGAGATGTGGCGGACTATTTCATCAGGAAATATATGGAGAGGAGAGGTAAAAAATAGAGCGAAAGATGGTTCAGTGTATTGGGTAGATGCAATTATTGCTCCAATTTTTGATGACAATGGAAAACCAAAAGAGTATATTGCACAACGTTTTGTTATTAACGATAAAAAGGAAAAAGAAGAACGTCTAAATCAATTGTTAGAACAAATTGAAAAGGGATAGTATTATAAGAATCTTTCAATAAATTAAAAAATAGTACCTTTATGTCATCAATTTTGAAATTCTAATTATTAAAGAGATATGTACGGTAAAATGAAAGATTTTTTAGCGACAGAGCTAAAATCAATTGAAGAAGGTGGTATTTTTAAGAGAGAGAGAATTATTACTTCTCCACAGGGAGCTCGTGTAAAAGTTGCTAGCGGAGATGAAGTAGTAATCATGTGTGCAAATAACTATTTAGGTTTATCTTCTCATCCAGATGTGATTCAAGGAGCTAAAGATGCGTTAGATTCTCATGGTTATGGTATGTCTTCCGTACGTTTTATATGTGGTACTCAGGATATTCACAAAACATTAGAAAGAAAGATTGCTGATTTTTATGGTACTGAAGATACTATTTTATATGCAGCTGCATTTGATGCGAATGGCGGTGTTTTTGAACCTCTTTTTGGCGAGGAAGATGCTATTATTTCAGATGAATTAAATCATGCTTCAATTATTGATGGCGTTCGTTTGTGTAAAGCAAAACGTTACCGTTATAAACACTCAGATATGGCTGATTTAGAAGCTCAATTAATAGCTTCTCAAGATCAACGTTTCCGTATTATAGTTACAGATGGAGTATTTTCAATGGATGGTGATATTGCGAAATTAGATAAGATTTGTGATCTTGCTGATAAATATAATGCTTTGGTAATGACTGATGAATGTCATTCTGCTGGATTTATTGGAAAAACAGGTCGTGGTGTTCCTGAATATTGTAATGTAATGGATCGTGTTGACATTATCACAGGAACACTTGGTAAAGCTTTAGGTGGTGCTATGGGTGGCTATACTACTGGTAAAAAGGAAATTATTGAAATTTTACGTCAACGCTCTAGACCTTATTTATTTTCTAACTCCCTTTCTCCAGCTATAGTTGGTGCTTCAATAAAAGTGTTTGACGTTTTAAGTTCTACTACTGAATTACGAGATAAATTAGAAGCAAATACTACATATTTTAAAGAGCGTATTATAGCAGCTGGATTTGATATTAAACCTGGAGATTCTCCGATAGTACCTATTATGTTATATGATGCAGCGCTTTCACAAAAATTTGCAGATAAGTTATTAGAAGAAGGTGTATATGCGATTGGATTCTTCTATCCAGTTGTGGCTAAAGGAGCAGCGCGTATTCGTACTCAAATTTCTGCAGCGCATTCAATTGAAGATTTAGATAAAGCAATTGCTGCATTTATCAAAGTTGGTAAGGAATTAGCCGTTATTAAGTAAGTATTTAATTAAAGTATCACAGGAGACATTTAGTTTGTTTCCTGTGATTTTTTATTTAGTACTATGGTTTCAAAAACATTTTCGTAAAGCATTTGTTATAATATTTTAGATTTAAAGCTATGCAATCAAAATTTATACTTATTGCTGGAGGAACTGGATTAATAGGAAAACGTTTAGCCGATTATCTATTTGAAAAAGGGTATAATATTGGGGTACTTACTAGAAATCCAATTGCAAGTAATCATTATTATTGGAATCCTGAAAAAAATGAAATTGATACTTCGGTTTTAGAAAAAGTAACTCACTTAGTTAACCTAACTGGTGAATCAATAGCTTCACAAAGGTGGTCAGTAAAACGAAAAGAAGTACTAGTAGACTCAAGGATTAAACCCATAGCATTTTTATATTCTTATGTCAGTCAAATGACACGTTTACAACATTTTATTTCTGCATCAGGTGTAACTTGCTTTGACGTTACTAATGAAAATAAGATATTTGTTGAAAGCGATCCCTTTGGAGTTGACTTTTTATCTAAAGTTGTTCAACAATGGGAAAAAAAAGCTGATTTATTTCAGTCACATTGTTTAGTTAGTAAAGTTAGAATTAGTCCAGTATTAGATTCAAAAGGAGGTATAATTCATACCATGAAAAAACCTATTTTGTTAGGTTTAGGTAGTTCATTAGGTTCTGGTAATCAGTGGATGCCTTGGATTCATCAAAAAGATTTGTCTGCATTATTTTATCATATTATTACTCAGCAATTAGAAGGGGTTTTTCATGCAGTTGCTTCGAATAATACAAATAAAGAATTTACTTCAACCCTTGCGAAAGTATTGAATAGAAAAATAGTGCTACCTAATTTACCCAAACCGATGGCCAAAATTTTATTTGGTGAGATGGCAACATTATTATTAGATGGTGTACAAATCTCCAATTCTAAAATTATAGATTCAGGGTTTGTTTTTCAATTTGATGATTTAGAAAGTGCTTTATACCAAGTTGTAGGATAATCATATTTCTATCTACTATAATATTTTATTTTTTCTAATATAATTGATTAACTCAACGATACTATGTACATGGAATTTCTCCATAATGTTTGCTCGATGTTTATCTACAGTTCTTGCACTTATAAATAGTTTTTCCGCAATAGCTTTTGTCGATAATCCATCCATTGCTAACAGTAGTACATCTCTTTCTCTGCTAGTAAGTTCATCTTTTTTACTGTCAATCTTGTTCTTATCTAATATCATATTGCGAACAAGTGTATTACTTACCGAATTTGAAAAATAAGTTTCTCCATTTGCCACTTTTTTTATAGCTAAACAAAGTTCTTCTTTTTCACAATCTTTTAATAAATATCCAGAAGCACCGGCTTTAATTGCCTTCACAAAATATTCTTTGTTGTTGTACATGGAAAGAAGTAATACCGGAATGTGTTTATCTGATTTAGATAATTCGGAACATAAATCAATTCCATTCATTCTTGGCATATAAACATCAGATACAACGACATCTATTTGACCGGTTTTAATCATATCTAATGCCAAAACTCCATCTGAAGCTTCACTTACTACTTCTATGTTTTCTGACGAATTTAATAAAATCCTAAATCCTTCGCGTACAATAGTGTGATCGTCGACTAATGCAACTTTTATTTTGTTCATAAGAACTTACTCAAGCATTAAATTATTTATAGATACAATATTACACTAAAAAATTAAATTAGTTGAGTAGTACAACACTTAGTTTAATACATTAAAGTACGTATTTTTCAATAAATTAACGGTCAATTACCTATTTTTTTTTAAATCTTGTAAAAATTGAGTTAGTTCATCGTAAGCTAATTTTGTATCTGTTTTTAGTTGTTCGATTAGAATACTTGTTTCACTATTATTAATCTTTTCGTTGGCATTATGTTCAATCTTTTTTGCTGCTTCACTTAATTTAGGCATTCCCATATACGTATATTTAGGTTTGAATGAATGAGCTAAACTTCTTAATGAATTATAATCTTTAGCATCAAAATATTGTTGTAATAATTCAAGTTCATTAGGAGTATCACTAATAAACATCTGTATCATTTTTTCAATACGATCTATTTTTCCTTTTGTAAAATTTAGTATTGCTTCTACATCCACTACATTACCACCAACCATTGCAGAATTTTGTTTTTCAATTTCTGAAGTAGAAGTCAAATTAGTAGAAAGTATTTCCCTTTTTTCATCATAAATAATGGTCGCAACTCTTTCAAATAAATCATTCTGATTGAATGGTTTGGATAGATATGCATTCATACCAATGTTTAAACACTTTTCTACTTCCATAGAAGAAGCATGTGCTGTCATAGCTACAATGGGAGTATTCTTGTAATGCTCTGTTGAATTACGGATTTCTTTGGTAGCAGTATATCCATCCATAAGTGGCATTTGAATGTCCATTAATATTATATCAAAACAAGATTCATTTAAACAAGCTAATGCTTCTAAACCATTATTTGCAATTTGAATCTCAAAATTTGGATTCCAATCCATTAATGTATCAATTGCTACAAGTTGATTAAATTGATTGTCTTCAACAAGTAAAATATAGTATTTACCAGTTAATTTTTCAATAAGATTACTTGCTTTTAATATCTTATTTCCGATTTCTTGTTCTAAAGTAAATGAAAAAATTGACCCTTTTCCAGGGGTACTGTCAATTTCAAGACTACTTCCCATGTATTTTAACAGACTAGAAACTATTGAAAGTCCTAATCCTGTTCCGCCATATTTTCTTGTAGTAGATGAAGATTCTTGTGTAAATGGTTTTAAAATATCTGAGATTTTATCTTTTGAGATACCAATCCCTTGGTCAATAATTTGGATTGTATAGGTTACAAATTTTTCTGAAATTGAGTTAACCAAAAGCTTTACGTGTATATCTTTTCTTTCTGAAAATTTAATCGCATTTGACAATAAATTTGTGATGATTTGTGACATACGTAAAGCATCTCCTTTGATAAAAGAAGGGAGTTTATTGTCAAGTTCTGTATGAATTTTCAAGTTGTGGTGATCTGCCAATACTTGCATAGAACTTACAATATTATTTATCATTTCTGGAAGATTACAGTCTATTTTTTCTAACTCAAACTTTCCAGATTCTAGTTTTGAATAATCTAGGATATCATTAATAATATTTAATAAATTATCAGAATTTAATTGTATAACATCTAGATAAGACCGTTGTTTCTCGTTAAGTGAACCTGCTTTATCCATTAAGTTTGAGAGTCCAATGATTGAGTTCATTGGAGTTCTAATTTCATGACTCATATTTGCAAGGAACTCTTCTCTAGCCTTTAGTGTATCTTCAGCTACTTTATTGGAAGCTTCAAGTGCAACCAAACGTAATTTATTATCCTCTATTTCTTTTCGTTCTGTGATATCTGAAAAACTACAAACTAATCCTTGTTTGTCAGGGAATAATTCAACATTAATATTTATCCAAGTCACTTCTCCTTGATGAATTCGAACACCCATAATGGTGTTGTATATAGATTTTCCAGTTTTTATTGCTAAAGCAGCTGGATGTTCCTCTCCAGGGAAGGGAGAACCATCTTCTTTTATCGCATTCCAATCAGGATCTAAAGATGTTTTACCTCGCATTTGATCTTCAGACATTTTTAGTATTCTGCAAGCGGCTGGATTACAATTTATTATCTCGAGATTAGCAGCTTGAACCACTACACCTTCAGTAATAGTATCAAAAGTGACTTTAAGTTCATTTTTTGCGATCTCAAGTTCTTGTGCAATTCGTTTAGATTCAGTCACATCTCGATACTTCCATAAATGTCCTGTGTAAACTTCGTCAATGTAAATGGGTACATAATCTCGTTCAAGTATTTTCCCATTCGTCATTTCAAGTGTTTCGTCTTTGACTTTTTGTTTGTTTTTAAGAATTGTATTAATAGTTGAAACAAATTTTTCAGGCTCTGTAAATAATCCTTTGCTTTGTTCTGCTGATTCCGAACAATCCATTCCTACTAGCACCTCTGCAGGGGCAGGTATATGAAATAAATCGCAAAACATTTGATTTGCAATTACAATATGTCGGTTTTCATCTTCTACTAATACAGCTTCTTGGAAATTGGTTAATAGTTTTTCCAATCTCCTAGTAGTTTTTATAGCGATTTTTTCAGTTTCTTTACGCTCATATTCTGAAATTTTCAAAGCATAAGTATCAGCTATAGTTCTTGCAAAAGAAATATCAGACTCTAACCATATACGGTCTTCCTCACTGCTTTCGCTACATAATACACCAATTAATGTTCCATCTTTCCATACCGGTACATCTAACATAGAATTTATGTTATTTGGTCTTAAGTAGATATCTGAAAATTCACTTGTATATTTATTGGTGTGTGCGTTAGACGCAACAATTGGCTTACCCTCTAATAAGTGGGAATAATAAATTGGAAAGGCACTAGGATGTAGTACTAATCCAGAGTTGTGTTCTCCATTTTTTGAGTCGAATAAATCGTTGCAAACTAATATTTCTTCTTCGAACAACCATAATCCTACACGATTAACATTTAATCCTTCACTTAAACATTCAGTCAGTTGATTTGTGATGGTATTTTTTGTATGATTAAATGTCGTACTTAAGGTTGAAATTTTAGATAAAATTTCACTTTGTTTTTCAGATTTTAATAGACGTTCATTATTACGTAATTCTTCTATATATGATTCTGTAATATCACGTGCAATTGCATATAAATTTCCAGATTTTATATCCGGATTTATAACCCATTGAAAAAATTTAATTGTGTCAGTTTTAGAAATACATCTACATACAAAATTGAATGTTTTATTTCCTTTTTTTAATTTTTCAAGTTCGAACTTTGTTTTTTCCCGATCTTCGGGGTGAATAAATTCAAAAAATGGTTTTGAATATAATTCTTCTTTTGACCAACCAATTGATTTTGAAAAGGCTTCGTTGACTGATTTGAAATATCCTTCTAAATTAGCTATCCCAATTAAGTCTATTGATAAATCAAATAATTCTTTAAATTTTACTAATTTAAAGGCATTTTTTTTTGCTACAAGTTGTGCAACAACTTCTTTTCCCAGTACTGTTAAAGCTAACCGTTGAGTATCATTTAATTTGTGTGGTTTTTCATCAATTACACAAAGTGTACCTAAATTGTACCCATCAGGGTCTTCTAGTGGAAATCCTGCATAAAAACGGATATTTGGAAATCCTTGAACCAAGGGGTTATCTTTAAAACGAATATCGTCAATTGCATTTTCGATTTCAAAAATTTCATTTCCCATTATGGCATGTTGACAAAAAGAAATACTTCTCTCTGTTTCAGCTACATCTATTCCAACTTTCGATTTAAACCATTGCCTATCAGAGTCTATTAAACTTACTAGCGCAATAGGTACTTCACATATTACTGAGGCTAATTGTGTAATTCTATCATATGCTTCTTCACCAAGACTATCTAATACATCATACGATTGAAGAGCCTTAATACGTTCATCTTCATTATGAGGAATTGGTCTATTTTGATCCATTATTCGTTATATTGTTATCTATATATAAAGATAAAAATAATGTAGATATTTTTACGTATTTTTTTGACCATTCATTTTTTATTATTATACTTGTCTAAAGAGTTTAGAAATTAAAATATTTAATCATATGTCAAATCCAAAAAATTTAATTTTCGTTGTTGAAGATGATAACTTTTTTTTAGAAGTAGTAACCGACGATTTATCTGAAAACGAATCATATGCAGTTAAAGGTTTTTCTACCGCGGAAGAATGTCTAGAGAATTTGAATGAAAATCCTGATGTTATTGTATTAGATTTCTATCTTGATAAAGAAAATCCAGACGCAATGAATGGGATGGAGGCGTTGGAAAAAATTAATGCATCAAATCCAGAAATTAAAGTAATTATGTTAAGTGGTCAAGATAGTTTAGAGACTGCAGGTACGTTGTTAGACAAAGGAGCATTTGATTATGTTATTAAAGATTCTGACGCAATTAAAATTTTACAAAAGAAAATTACAAAAGCATTGTCTTAATTTATTAGATAAAAACATATGTAAATGGGGGTTTCGTTTTGTGAGACCCCCATTTTATTTTTAGTCTAAGTAATTTAGAATAGAATTTTCACTTACCGAAAGAGTCACTTTTTTTCCAAAAATTAATGCGCGATTATCTGTAATGTGTCCAGCAGGAAATTGAAATGCTACTGGTATAGCTAGATCTTTACAATGGGATAGAATGATTTCTTCAAGGTTACTACCAAATGGGATAGCTGTATCTTTCATATCTGTCATTCCTCCGATAATCAATCCCTTGATTTTATTTAGTATACCTGCTTTTTTGAATGCGTAAAACATTCTGTCTAGGTGATATAATTGTTCTGCTAAATCTTCGATAAATAGAATAGTTCCTTCGTAATTTACTTCATCGTTGGTGCCAATTAAACTATACAAAATAGATAAATTTCCACCTACTAAATTTCCCATTGCTTCTCCTTGTATGTTGTGTTGATTACTTGGAATGGTGATTGTTGGATTTTTCCCTTCGATTGCTTCGAATAAAGTACTCAATGCTTCTTTTGAATTTTCTTGAAAGTTTAAAGGCAT
>CANGHE010000013.1 GCA_947453545.1 Flavobacteriia bacterium | reverse complement strand
TTGAAATCTTTGAATATATAGAAATTTGGTATAACAGAAAAAGAAGGCACTCGGCACTAAATTACAAGACAATTAATGAATTTAATAATCAAACAAATAATTATAAAAATGTCGCTTAACTAAAACTCCACATTTTATTTGCATATCCAAACCCCAAAATGTATCAAGTTTTGTCTCTAGCATATATAGTTGACTGAAAAGGAGATATAGACAACCCAAAAATGTGTCAAGTTTTAGCTCTAGCATATATATTTGACCGAAAAGGAGATATAGACAACCCCAAAATGTATCAAGTTTTGGCTCTAGTATATATAGTTGATTGAAAAGTAGATATAGTCAACCCCAAAATGTGTCAAGTTTTGGCTCTAGTATATATAGTCTATTGAAAAGTAGATATAGTCGACAGAAAATTATTTATAATAGACTGATAATTAGCAATAGTCTACCCCAAAAAGTATCAAGTTAGAAGTTTTTTATATTGCTGTATTCCTAGGTTAATATTTTAAATGCCATTTAATTTTATTTTTATAGAAATTAATTAAATTTAAAATTAATTCAAAACTTCTTCTTTTACAATAGGGATTTGAAAATAAATTAATTACCTATTTTATTTTAAGAAATTCCAATTATAAAAAACAAAGATTTAAAAAATCTATTTCTTAGTAAATTAGCTTTATACCTTTCTAATAAACTTGCAATAATTAATATTAAAATCCAAAAGAGAATTAATACACTTATGCCATACCAATGATTTTCTTTAAGATTATTAGTGAAAAATATTTTTAGAAATACTCCAATAATAATTGAATGAAGAAAATAAAAAAACAGACTAAACTTACCTACAATTTGAAATAATAATTTTGAAAAAACACCGATTGATTTTTGAGTAATTATAAAAAAAATAATTCCTAAAATACCCAATAAATAAACTGAAAACAATCCGCTAACAGGATAGAAAAGCTCTATATAGCTATTTCTGTTTGAATAAAAGTCCTTGAAGTTAAAGGTAAATAGGCAACTTGCAATAATCATTAAAATTAACCCTAAAACTCCAAAAAACTTTGAATGTTTATTTATGTAATCTATTTTTTGTTTCGCAATAGCACCCATTATAACAATTGAAAACCAAGGAAATATTGGAAACCAACCGTCAATAATAATTCGTTTAAAGAAATCAAATCCATAGAAATTTGACAATGTATTAAAATCTAAACTACCTAAATCAAGTTCTTTCATTTCAAATCTGTATTGCAAAATGATTCTCAATACAAAAGAACCTAATGCAAATAAAAGTGCTATTAACAATTTGATGTTTACACTGAACTTCTTTAAAAGCAGCATTCCAATTAAAGAAAATGATATTAAATATAGAACATCAAAATTTTGGACAGGAAACAATTTCCAAATAAAAATATCAATCACAAAAGCAATAACAAGAATTTGTATAATTCTTTTAATAAATTCAATGTTGGGCTTGTTTTTTTCAACAGATAACTGAAAAGTGTATCCACTTAAAAAAATAAAAATAGGAGCTGCTGATGATAAAAATAACCTTATTATTATATTTGGATTGCTATCAAAAATATAATCATATGAGTTAGAAATTACCATTATAAAAATAGCAAATCCTCTTAATGCGTCTATGGGAATATTTCTTTCTAAACTTAATCTCATAAAATATTTAATAGATTATGAAAAAAAGGATGATAAAATATGACAAGAAAATTGAAATGAATGAAACCCTATCAATAAGTTGGGATTTTCTCTTACTTGCTTCATTATTCTTTTCATAATAGTGCAAAGAAATAACAGATAAAATAGTGATTAATAAAATATAAATAAAGGTCAAATTATGAATATTGTCTAAAAGTGTAATTTGATTCGTAACTGGTACTTTTCCTTCAATTATGTATTTATTTCCAATAGCAGCAAATAATCCACCAACGCTTAAGCCAAATCTTGGATCAACATTAATAGGTTTTATAAAAAAAACACAACAACTTATAATAAAAGCAACCAACAAACCCGTTATCAATTTAAATAATACTAAATAAGGGTCTTTTCTGATAATATTAATTTCAAAATTAAATGCAGAATAGGAACTGTTTTTATTTAAAGTAGGGTCTCCGAAAGTTGTATCATATTTTATATTTTTTATATAAAATTTATAATTTTTTATTTCCCATTCATCTAATGAATTGGCATAAAGCTTATTTAATTTTGAATTTTTATCATCACATTTGAAAATTAATTTATCTGTATTGTATTCCCCAGATTCAATAGTAATTTTTAATTTTTGTTTATCAAATGGAAATGAATTAACATCCCAATTTTTTTCAAACTCGCCACTATATTTTGCTCCGTACCAATTTAAGTTTCCTTTTTTATTTGTACTAGCCGCCTGTATATGTGGAGTAGATTTTGCATTTATGAATTCTATTTGATTTTGTATGCTATCTAATTTTAAGTTTTTATTATACTTCATCCATAACCAAAATTCGGTTTTATATGAATTGTCAGTTAGATTAAAATCGTACAAAGAGTTGACATAAGCTCCAATGGTTATTGTGTCTTTCTGAGCAAAAATTTTGTTCGAATTAACGAATAAAATAAAAAGCATAAAGAATATTTTAGTTCTCTGCTGTTTCAATAGTAAAATCATTTCTTAATTTTATTTGTAAAAATGGATGCTAATAAACCTATGCCAATAATAACATCAATAAAATTCCAAATCTCTCTACCAAAAGCTATTTTAACAAAGGGCTGGAACAATATTGCTAATGCGATGTATATAAATTTTTCATTCTTGCTATTTTGTTCATTTGCACTATACGCTAAATATGCAAATCCTATCATTGCAACAAATCTTACAATCTGATAATACCCATAAGGCATTTTAAATAGACATAGAAATAATAATATTGCTAATACTATTTTAATTAAATTTTTCATATTTCTAGTGAAAAAAAGGTGTATTAGTAACCGGAGCAAACCATCTTAGGAAATGCTCAAATATTGTAATTATTGAGAATACTAAAAGTATTAAAACCGCTCCTTTAATGATAAAATAGCCCGTATTGTTTCTATCTATTTCAAAACTATCTATTTTATTTCCCGATGAAAATTTAAATACTGCATTGACAATATAGTACGATAAAAACGTAAAAAAGAATGTGAAACCAATGAAAATAGCTATTTTTTGCATTACCTCAAAAAAGGTATTGTCTATTGTTTTGGAAAAAATAATTACTTCTATTGCATTTTCTGTTTGTTCTAAAGCTACTTTCAAAAACATAAAAAACGCTATAAAAATAGATGTCGCCCAAATTGCATAGGATGTATTAGTTTTATCCTCTACTTCGGGTTTAATGTTTAGTTTTTTTGTAAAAAACTGTAACGCCATTATCATTAGAGCTATTGCTACGATGGCTACTAGACAGGTAAAAAATAAGCTTTGTTTATTCATTTTATTTTGATTTTAAGGATATTCTCCAATTATTAAGATTAGAAACTTCTTCAGGTATATTTCCAGGTTTAGCATTTTTCATTGTTGTTTCCCAAAGGATATATCTTTGATTATGATAGGTATAAGCAATTCCATTAAATGGTAAATTTATCCCAAGTATAGAATGACCATAATACTCACTACTCATTAATGCAACATCATAATCGTAATGTGAAAATATAGTATACAATAATAGTGTTCGTGTATCACAATCACCATTTAAATTGGCTAAAAACTCTACTGGAGTATTTATGCCGAACTTTTGATATCCATCACATTTTGCATTTGGACTAGATAAATACTTCCTTGTAAAACTATCATTATACAGATTAGGATTACAATCATCTTCTAATACCAATACATATGGTATATCCTGAACAAATGATACTATCATTTCTGCAAATCTTATTTTATCGAGTTTGTTTGCTTTGGCTATGCTATCAAATAAAGGATAGACTCTGCTTAATTTATTTTTATCAAACTCCTTAATGCTGTAAACAACTTGATCGTAAGCATTATAATTGTTCGAATTTATAGTCAAACTGTTTTTATGACCAGCTGAATTATCCCAGTCACTCTTTTTTATTTGATAATATCCTTCATATTTTTTACCATTATAATCTTTCCAAACTCTATATCTTTTTATCCAATAATCTTTTTGATTTATATTATTTGGATTTATTACATTATTTGAGTTATCATCGACAATAGGTGTAACAACTGACGAAGATTCTCTATTTGTATCTTCAACTGGAATAGGATTATAATGATTTGTATTGGTACATGTTTTAACTAAAGAACCAAAAAAAGCAAATAGCAAAATTATTCCTAATATTCTGAATATCCATTTAAAATAAGGGCCTAATAGACCAATTAAAAATAGTATTACTAAGAAACCTATAATATAAATAAATCCTGGTAAAACCGCAATTAAAAATGCAATAAACAACAGTAATCCAATTATACCGAGTAATTGCTTAAAGCACCCTCCGGGTTCTGTACCTCCAGGTATTTTCTCCCAAGGACTCCAAACTGTATCAGGATGATGCTTGCAAAAATATTCATAGCGAATATAACCATCCTTTTTTTCTTCTTTTCCAGTTTTTATTCCATTAGATTCGTGTATTGGGTCTATAATTATTCCACCACCATCATCATCAATATCTATAATCTCTATTTTCTTAATTTCTTCGATCTCTTCCCTTTCATAATCAAAAACATAACCTGTGATGTAAGCATTAAAAGTTCCAAATATTTCATCACCTTCAATTAAATGTTCTTTTCGGTTAATGGTGAACTCAAACAATTGTGGCTCTATGACATTTATGCCGAAAGTTTTATTGTGAGCTGAGATAATTACTTGTAATGTTGGAGGAAGTTTTTCCTTAGGAAAAACAGCACCTTTTATTTTATTAGCATTGGTAATATTTTTAAAATCATGCGGGAAAGAAAATGGCTTATTTTTACTGAAATCATCAATCGAGTTGCAAGTAACTTCCGCTTCATATATTTCAAAATCGAATAGATTAGATTTATCACTTCCATCTGAAATTTTATCACCTCTATACTTTCCTGCAATTGTCCCTTTTAAATAGGTTTTTCGTGGCGTCAAAATCTCTTTCGTAACTTTTAAATAGTCCAATCCATCCTCTCCAATGAAAGGTTCCTCTTTGATTATATTTACAACTTTTTTAGTCATTTAGATTTCTTCTATTAACTCCTCTGTGTCGTTATTATACACAAAGTCAAGAAGCCCAACTTCTGTATTTGTTATTGAAACTGTTTGTGTTCGTTTAGTTCTGAAAGGCATGTCCAACCAGTGCTCATATTTAAATATGATTTCATCTTTTAATTCTGTATCCTCCAGTTTTTTATATTCTTGATAACGTTTCAAGTTTATACTTTTTAATTTTTCTAATAATGGATTTAATTTATCTTTAACCGATTTATTGTACTGTTTGATATTTGCAGTAAGAATTTTTGAGAATTTTTCTTTGGTTTGCCTGTATTCTATTAGAATAGTTTTGTGTTCAATTAGCATCCTCATGAAATAATAATCAGAAGTTTCAATTTTATTGATATCAATTTTCAATATTTTATTTTCTAACCAATTAAAATCTGTATTGTTAATGAGTTCATTTCTTAATCTAACAATATCTGGTTTATGATTTTCTAATTCGAATATCTTGGCAGAGATATCTCGTGCTTTATATTTAAAATAAATGGGTAATAAAAAAATTAAACAAACTAGGAAAGTAATAAACCAAGATATTGGGTTTTCAACTAAAAGTATTTGTATTGTTTTAACATAGAAATTACTTTTATCAAGCAAATCGTTTAACTTGTTATAATTTTCAGTTTTTTCATTAATTAATGATGACATACTAGACTTAAAGTTGTCATAATCTTTTTTTAAATATCCAGAAATTGATATGGAATTTAGGTCATTTATAAAAGTTTCATCAGAAACTAGTTCGTTATTCAATCGACTTTCTAAATCATTAATTATTGTTGTTTTTTTTAACTTTTCATTAGAAGACAGGAACACATGACAATCTATTCTATTTAACTCTTTTAGCTTCTTAGTTGCACAGATTACGAAATATTGATCTCCAGTAATCTTATTATTAATTAATTTCAAATGACTTGAAACTTGTTTTGCTTCATCTGGATTAAGTTTATTAATAATTTTTTGGTTTAAGTCTTTTTGATTTTCTAATTCAGTTAGGATTAAATGTTTATTTGTTAGCGTGTAAAGCTTAACTCTTTCTTGGATTTTATGTTTATCAATATCCGTTTTTACAGAAGATGAAAGTATTGAGTAATTTAAAGGCTGTGCAATTATAATTGCTAATAACATCATAAAACCAATTCGGAAGAACATTGAAAAGGTTAAAAATCGGTTCTGATTATCTATGGTTTCAACTACTTCAATTTTTTTCCTTTGTTTTTTTGAAGCAGCTGGAATGATGGCGGGTGAAATAGTATGAAGTAGAAGCAAATACATGTTTACTACCATAGCACCCCAAAATACACCCATAAAAAGACTTATTAGCGATGCGTTTTGAAATAACGAAATGCAAAATAATGTTGCACTACAAAAACAGCCTACAAAAATTAACAACACAAAACATCCAATTAAGGCAAACCGTTTTTGAATGCCCCAATTGCATCTTTTTAAAATATAGTTATCTTCACCTGAGCAAGTGAAAAGAAAAAGGTATTTATCGCTTAGAGGTTTGTTCATTATCCATCAATACCTTTAATATAATCATCTAGATTATCATCAATTTTTTTCATCTCCCGTTCTTTATATTTGGTCACGGCATATCTGGTTAACTCTTTTTGGATATTGGTAACCATTTTCTTTTCAAAGATTATACGTTCAGCTTCGTGATTAATGGTTAAATGTCTTTCAATTCCTTCTTTATCTTTGTATTTGTCATATTGCACTTCTATACCATAATCTGCTTTTAAAAGTTCATCTCTATTTTCAGTCAAATAATCATAAGTGGTTTTTGTTAGCATCAACTTGAAAAAAATTGGAGTAAGCTCAATTGCCATAAATAGTAGAGTAATAAAAATAGAAATCCAAGGAGCTAATTCATGTGCTTTTTTTATTCTGATCAATAGACCGTCTAATGTTGCTGATTTTTTAATAGCGTTAGTAATATCTATTTGTTTTTCCGCATCAGCTTTTTTAATATCAGCTAATGTTTCAATATAAATAAGTTTGTTTTCTATATTTTTTATATTATTCTGTATCAATTTCATTTGAGCTTCAATAGCAAACGCTCTTGGCCCTTTGGTTACAATTCTAACTTCTTGAATATATTGTTCTTGAAGACTTGCATATTGTTGGTTCAAATTGTTAAGTTGAAAATCTAATTTACCAAGTTTTGATTTTGCCTCTTTAACCTTTTTTTCATAATTAATAGTAGCCTGGTCGATAGCTTTTTCTTTTTCTTTATCCTGTTCTTTTTGAACCTCTAAATTAATTTCTGTTTGAAACATTCTAATTTCAATAGGTTTAGAAATAGTTATTGCTATTATCATACCCATTATAATCCTAGGTATTGCACTTTTAATTTCATCTTTTGTAATTTTCTCAGTTCCATCTCCTTTTCCAGTACTCGTTACAATAAATCGATCTATATTGAAAATTATAAGACCCCAGATTATACCGAATATAACTGATAAAAGAACAGTTGTAATATCTATAGGTACTTGATCGATGTTTTTAATTACTGTATTAGTTTTATTAATAACGTCACTTGTTTTAGGAGAAAAAATAGTATAAAAAGCATAACCACCTGCCAAACCTGCCATAGCACCAGTTGCAAATACAATACCACCCAAACACATATATTTAATTTGGTCTGAATAGGTTGCTCTTTCTAGTAAATAACGGTCTCCACCTGCACATTTCCATAGAAAGCGCATAATGGAACTTGATTCTGGTAATTTGTAATAATCTCGTGTCATATAAATTCGTTTTGGTTAAAGGTTGTATTTGAAATTTTTATTTTTTGTCGTCTTAATTTGAAATTTTGAAATTTTAAATCAAGTGGTTTTATTTTACAATACAATTGTGAATGTGCTAATTTAGGAATGGCTTTTTGTTCAAATTTCAGATTTAAATTTGAAATGGTGGTTTTAAAACTTAAATTTTCAATCGATAATTGTGGTTCAAATTTTAGTTTGTACGTTTTGCTATCAAAGAAGCCATAAACTACAAAATCAATTTCTTTGTCACAGTTTTTCAAATCAAATATCTTAATTTGTTTCTCCAATGTTTTATTAGTACCAAATTGGTAATAAAGGGCATTTCTAAACCTGTAATTTATTACCATATAACTTGTTTCAAAAAGATATTCTTTGTCATAATCTAAATGCAACAATTCTATATCTCTTCTTTTTCTGAAAAGTATAATAAAGAAACGAGCTATTACAACTCTAAAAAAGAGTAATTTTTCTACGAGATATTTGAGATACTGTGAGAACAAATTAATTGTTTTTTTATTGTTTAATTTAATAACCAAAAAGAAATTATATCTAAAGCTGTAAATTTAAAAAAAATTAACAAATATCCTATTCGTATTATGAGCAACTAATGCTTTGTACTATTATTTTCTATGCTGTATTTTAGTTACTTATATTTTTTTGATGAATTTAAAATTTAAACTCATTTAATTTGGGCAAACAATTCAATATTTTAACATAATATCATTCCCTTATAAATACCAATAAAAAACAACAAAATAAATAATGATTTCTTTTTGTATTGATTTGTATATTTGTTTATTGATTTTATTGGTTGGATTCTAGTTATATAAATTAGAATAATTAATATACAATACTAATTTTTAGTATTATCAATAGCAACTTATAAGAGATTGTTTAAAAAAATAAAAAAATGCTCAACATTGTACTGGTTGAACCAGAAATACCTAATAATACTGGAAATATTGGCCGATTGTGTGTTGGTACCCAAAGTCGACTTCATTTGATTCATCCTTTTGGATTTGAAATTAATGATAAAAATCTCAAGCGTTCTGGTTTGGATTATTGGGTGCATTTGGACGTAGCACAATACCAAAATGTAGCAGAATGGATGGCTGTAATTCCTGATTCTTCCAGAGTTTTTCTAATGAGTTCGCATGCTAAAACATCCATTTACGACGCTTCTTTTCAAGAAGGAGATTGGTTGGTTTTTGGAAAAGAAAGTGTGGGGTTGAGTACTTCCGTTTTGGCTTTGTTTGACAACCATTTAACAATTCCTATGTCCAACTTAATTAGAAGCTATAACATTGCCAATTCAGTAGCATTTGTAGTAGGAGAAGCCAAACGACAATTGCTTAAAAAATAACACAACACTTGGGTATTCCATTATGGCAACAATAAAAAAACCCACAAATGCCTTTTATTTGACAATTGTGGGTTTCTGATTCCATTTTTTTAAATGGTTTTTTGTTTTATGGATTAATGATTGTGTTTTGGATTAACTCCATCTTCGCTCAATTCTTTGTGAACATAATCAGCAACCATTTCTGCTTCGTAATTTGTTTTTTCTTCTTTTGAGAATTTGCGAATAATTTTTTCCATAATTTCATAAATTACGGGTACAATAATTAAGGTTAAAAATAAGGAACTGATTAATCCCCCAATAATTACCCAAGCCAAACCATTTTTCCATTCGGCACCAGCACCAGAAGCCAATGCAATAGGGAACATACCAAAAACCATGGCAATTGTTGTCATCAAAATTGGACGCAAACGAGCATGATTCGCTTGGATTAATGCTGTTCTAATTGTTTCTCCCGCTTTTCTTCTTTGGTTGGTATAATCGACTAACATAATTGCATTTTTACATACCAATCCGATGAGCATAATGATTCCCAAAATGGTAAAAATGTTCAAAGTATTATTTGTTAGTGCTAGTGCTAACATTGCACCAATAAACGATAGCGGTATAGCAAACAAAACTACAAATGGATGTACAAAACTATCATACAATCCAACCATAACAAGGTAAACCAATATAATAGCTGCTAGTAAAGCAATTCCTAGTGTACCAAAACCTTCGCTTTGGTTTTCTTGATCACCGCCCCAAATGTAATTTACTCCAGTTGGTTTTTCTAGTTTGTCTAGTTTTTCTTGCCATTTGTTTACAATTGTACCAGCTGGAACTCCAACGTTTTGTCCTTGTACAGTAACCGATGCCGTTTTATCTCTACGCTCCAATTGACTAGGTCCAGAACCTTGTGAAATTGCAGCAAATTGCGACAATTTAATTTGTTGCCCTAGACTATTTATAAAAATTAAGTTCCCAACATCTGTGATGTTTTTTCTATCAAAAGCATTGTATTTAATGTTGATATCGTATTCGTTTTCACCAGCTCTAAATTTTCCATCAGTATTTCCACTATAGGCAGTTTGCATGGTTAATCCAACGGTTTGAAGTGTCAACCCTAAAGAAGCCATTTTATCTCGATCTACTTTGACATCAATTTCTGGACTTCCATCTTCAACAGTTAATTTTATTTCTGTAGTACCTGGAATTTTTCTCAATTCAGCTTCAGCTAGTTTAGCAAACTTCATTGCACTTTCCACATTGGGTCCAGTAACAATTAATCCTAATTTTGCATCTTCGGCTGTACCTAAAATACCTACAGGAACTGTTTTAACTTTAGAACCAACCAATACTTTTTCTAATTGTCTTTTTATTTTTGCAGCATACATCGATGCATCATCCGTTCTATTGGCTTGATCAACCATTTTCACATCAATCTCAGCTTTATAGGCGGTAGATTGTGAAGCTCCCATACCAGAACTGGTTTGTCCAACTGTTGTAATTTGACTTTTCACATAGTCTTGATTTTTTAAATATGCTTCGGCTCGTTGTGTCATAAAGTTGGTTTGTTCTAAAGAAGCGTCTTTTGGCATTTCAATTTGAACTAAAAACTCACCACTATCTGACGATGCAAAGAACTCACCTCCAATAAAACCACCACTTAGTAAACCAATAGTCGAAGAAAAGAAAAGTACTAACACTACTACAATAGTTTTAATATAATGGTTCAAACACCATTCTAAAATAGTAGATACCCAATTGGTAAAACGAGTTAATACACTTTCAAATCCTAAAATTATTCGTCCAAAAAGATTTTTACCTTCAATGTGTTCTAACTTTCCAAATCGAGAAGACAACCATGGAATAATAGTAAATGATGCCAATAAAGACAATAAAGTAGAAATTACTACTGTAGTACAAAACTGAGTTATAATGTTAGATACTAATCCAGAACTCATGGCAATTGGTAAAAATACTACCACAATTACCAAAGTAATCGAAGTTACTGTGCCGCCAATTTCGGCTGTTCCATCATAGGCTGCACGTACTCTATTTTTACCCATCTCCATGTGTCGGTAAATATTTTCAAGCACTACAATGGCATCATCAACTAAAATACCAACAACCAATGAAAGACCAAGTAAACTCATTAAGTTTAAGGTATAGCCTAGTAAGTAAATTCCAATAAATGTTGCTATTAAAGAAGCAGGAATAGAAACCATTACAATTAACGAATTTCTGATACTGTGTAAGAAAAATAACATTACAAAAGCTACTAATAAAACAGCAATTAATAAATCATGAATTACCGAATCGGCTGCTTCTAAAGTGAAAACGGTACTGTCTTTTGCTGTTTGTAATTGTAGGCCATTAATTTTATAATCTGCTTCTAATTTCTTTACCGTTTTTGCTATCAATTCACTTACAGCAACAGCATTTGCATCCGATTGTTTTACGATTTGTAATACTATTGCATTTTTTTGATCTATGCGTGCAATTTTCTCTGCTATTTTTTGAGAATCCTGAACATCAGCAATATCTTGTAATCGTACTTGAATTCCGTTTTGAGAGGAAATGACTAAATTTCGCAATTCATCAACACTTTTGTATTTACCTGCCAAACGAATTAATATTTTTTGCTCACGCGTTTGAATATTTCCTGTTGGAAAATCAAGATTAGAAGACAAAATTATTTGTTGTACTTGCGGAATGGATAATCCGTAGCCTTGCATTTTGGTAGCGTCAAGATTTACTTGAATTTCACGTTCTTGACCACCAATAATGTTTACTTGTGCCACCCCTTGAACACGAGAAAGTACTGGAGCTACTTTTTTATCAATTAAATCATAGAATGATGCCTCATCCATTTTTCCATTTGCCCCCAATGTGATAATTGGCAAATCACTTAATGAAAATTTATTTAATGACGGAGCTTTGGCATCTTTGGGTAAATCATTCAGAATTGCATTGATTTTCCGTTGTGCATCGTTCATTGAAATATCAACATTGGCATTTGAAGTCAACGCGATAGAAACAATAGAAAGACTTTCGTAGGATTTAGAATCAATTTTTTTAATGTTTTCTAAGGATGCAATAGCATCTTCAATTTTTTTAGTAACTGTGTTTTCAATCTCGCTTGGAGAGGCTCCAGGATAAACAGTTGAAACTGTAATTACATTAGTACTAAATTTGGGTATTAATTCATAGCCCAATTGCTTGTAACTAAAGATACCACCTAGAAGGAGTATTGTAAAAAGTACAATAACTAAGGAGGGGCGTTTTATGGATATTTCTGCTATTTTCATTTATGTATACTTTACGATTTAGGGATACTACTAATGACTATTAAGTTTACTAATATTCGTTCTGCACAACTTATAGCCTATGGATTGTTGCTTATTATTATTTAATAACTTCTACTTTATTTCCGTCTTGCAGATTAATTTGTCCTGTTGTTATAACCGTTTCACCATTTGATAATCCTTTTAAAATTTCGACTTTTTCGCCTAAAATTCTACCTGCTGTAACTGTTTTCAATTTTGCAATTCCATTTTCTAAAACAAATACTTGATTGCTACTTACACTTCCTACAAAAGCAATTCTAGGCACAATCATTAAATTTTGTTTTTGTTGATTGGAAGTAAACAAAGCAGTGCCATACATTCCAGCTTTCAAATCATTTGTTGCATTATTTGAAATTTCAATTTCTACAGGAAAGTTCAAGCTATTATCTGCTTTTGGGGCAATAAAAGAAATATTTCCCAAAAAGGATTTGTCTGGAAAAACACTAGAAGTAACTTTAATTGAATTTCTAAATTTTAAGTTAGCAACTTGATTCTCATTTACATTTACTTTAAGTTTCAGTTTAGACACGTTAACAATTTCAAATAACGAAGTTGCTGGCATTCCCGTTAAAATAGAACCAGGTTCAATGAATTTTTTGTTTATAATGCCGTTTATTGGCGCTTTGATTTGAGTATCACCCACATTAATAGTAGCTTGAGTTAAATTGGCTTTTGCATTTATCATTTGCATTTTTGCTTGATCTAATTGTTGTTTGGTTACTCCTCCAGTTTTATAGGCGTTTTCAAAACGAGTGTAATCTGTTAAAGCAGTTTGGTAGGCTGAATTTGCTGTTTGTGCGTTTACATTGATAACGTCACCTCTAACTGTTGCAAGAACTTGACCAATATGAATTATATCTCCTTCTTTTACCAAAACACTAATAACTTTACCTGATTTTTCAGCACAAAAGGTTAATTGTTGTGCAGGTTCAAAAATACCATTGGCAGTAAAATCTAGAGCAATATTTTCTGTTTTTACAGTTTCAACTTTTACTGAAACAGCTGCATTTTTCTCAGCTACAATATCAATTTTAGCTTGATTTTCTTTTTTGTTTTTCATTAATACAAATGCAATTAGAGCTATTGCACCAAGAATTACTAGAGTTGTAATTATGTTCTTTTTCATTTTATTTATTTAATTAAAGTTTTTAATTCTCCTTTTGATTTTAATATTTGAATTTCGGCTAATTTATAATCCAACAATGCTGCTGTATAATTGTTTTGAGCTTCTGTTAACGCATTTTCAGCATCTAATAAATCGGTTAACGATGCTAATCCTTGATAATAATTGTTCTTTGTGTTATCAAGCACTTCTTGCGCCAATTGCGCATTTTCTTTTTGAGTTTTTATAGTTACAATACTATTGTCAATTTGAAGTTTTGAATTTTCATACGATAAATCAAGACCAAGTTTTGTATCGTTTAAGTCTTCTTTGATTTTTTTGAGTTCAATTTCAGCTTGTCTTATTCTAGCTCTTGTTCCAAAACCAGTAAATAAAGGAACTCTTAAATTTAAACCAATTGATGAAAAATTACTCCAATAAACACCATCAGAAGGAAGTGCTCCAAGTGGCATTTTTTTTCCTTGACCAATAAAATTATAATTTCCACTTAAAGATAGGGTAGGGTAGTAACCCGCAACAACTGATTTTTTTTGGTATTCTAAAAGTTGTTCGTTTTTTTTCAAAAGTAAATACTCCGTTCTATTTGTAGTGTTTGGTGTTTCAGAAATAGTTTGTGGTTTTACATCAAAAGAAGTTTTTGGAAAATTTATTTTAGTTTCAATTGGCATTCCCATGTAAAACTTCAATGCATTTTCTTGCAATAAAACGGCATTGGCAATTTGTTGACGTTGTGTACTTATATTAGACAGTTTTACTAAAATTCTGTTCAAATCAATTTTTTTTGCCAATCCATTTTCATATTGAACTTTAATAATTTCTTTAATTTTGGCTGTATTTTTGAAGGTTGTATCAATCACAATTAATTTTTGTCTTTGAACATAAACTTGATAATAAGCATTTGCTACTTTTTCAATAACTTGTTCTTCTGTTAATTGCTCGTTTATTTGATAGAATTCTTTGGTTGATTTCGCAGCTTTCAATCCTGTAAAAACCGACTGATCAAAAATAGTTTGATTGACAGAAACGCCTGCAGTTGAACTCCAAGCTTGTCCAAATTGCGCTTTGATAATGGACCCCGGTTGTCCACCAAAAGCACCAGAATCTAAAAATGTGGTTTGAATATCAGGATTATATGTAAGAGAACCGTTAGCTGCAATTTGTGGTAAAGCTCTTGAACGTACTTCTTGAATTTGATAGTCGCTATTTTCGACTTTTAGTTTTGCTTTTTTAGCATCGGCTTTGTTTTCAAGCGCATAACTAATTGCATCTTTTAATGTTAATGCTTTATTTTCTTGCGAAAAGGCAGAAAGCGCAAAGAATAAAAACAAGATAATTTTTGTATTTTTCATATAGGTATTTTATAAATGGATTGATAATTGTTTTTCTAATTCTATAATTCCTTTGGGGGTTGCTAAGGCTCTTGTATGGTATTCTAGAACGTGATTTTCTAGTTTGTAGGATTCCTGTTCTAACTGTGTAGTTTCTTTAATAGAAAATATTAGCATGTAATAGAATTTAGCGTAAATTTCTACTTCTAAATCCTTTCTGTACAGTCCTTGCTCAATTCCTTTGATAATGTTTTGTTTGAACATTGAATTACAATCTTCAAGTTCATTTGCAATCATTTTAGAATGAATTTCAGGATAATGCTTTTTCAATTGATAAACAGGCGAATTATCTATAGATTGAAACATTTCTTTGAACATTCTTCTTATTTCAAAATTTTCTTCAATTGCATTGTAATTCTTTAATACAATACCATCTATTATTGTATGAATTTTTTGATGAATAACCTCAGTTCCTTCTTCAATAAGTACTTCTTTGTTACTAAAATATTTATAAATTGTTTTTTTTGAAATACACATTTCACAAGCAATATCATCCATAGTAACACTTTTGAAACCTAGTTTCAAGAACATTTCAGTTGCTTTTTTAATGATTTTTTCTTTCATTTTAAATTACTTTTATAATGAAATTCCGCCCGATGCTTCAATTCGTTGTCCATTTATCCAATAACCTTCATTTGAACATAAAAAAGCTACAATTCCGCCAATATCATTGGCTTCTCCAACTCTTCCAAGTGCTGTCATTGTTGACAATCGTTCTTTTAATTGCGAATTACTTCGTATAGCGGCATTATTAAAATCGGTTTCAATTGGTCCTGGGGCAATTACATTTGCTGTAATTCCTCTTGGTCCAACTTCTTTTGCTACATACCTTGTAAAGGTTTCAATGGCACCTTTCATTGATGCGTATATTGAATAACCAGGATTACAAAATCTTGTGGTACCACTAGAAATATTAATAATTCTGCCATTATCATTCATAATTGGTAATGCTTTTTGAGTTAAAAAATACACGCTTTTGAAATGAATATTCATTAATCGATCAAAATCTGCTTCTGTGGCATCCAAATAAGGAATTGTAGCACCTACACCCGCATTATTAATTAAAAAATCAAAAGTTGCAGTGTGCCACTTTTCTTTTAAAACAGTTGTAACGTCAACAATAAATTGATTCAAACTACTAATTTGATTTACATTTAATTGTAAAGCTGCCGCTTTCAATCCGAGTTTTTCAATGGTTGCAACTACCTCAAAAGCTGCTTCTTTATTGGTATGATAGGTAATAATTACATCATGTCCGTTTTCAGCTAAATGCAATGCCATGTTTTTTCCTAAACCGCGACTTCCTCCTGTTATTAAAGCTATTTTTGTTTTCATTGTATTGATTAGTGTTGAACTAGTATTCAGAACTAGTTTTATTTTATTTTTAATTAATTAAAGTTGAAAATTCTAAGTTGGCTATCAATTTTATTTCTTGTCCAATCATTATTCCTTCTGATGCTGTAAAAGCAGCATTTGACAATCCAAAATCTTTAGGATGTATTTTCCCAACAAGTTCAAATAAAGCTTTCGATTCGGAATTTGTTATTTCAAGATCTGTTAAAATAGCATCTAGTTCAATGACTTTGGTAATATTGTTTATGGTTAGATATCCTTTTAGAAAATTGATATTAGCATTAATTTTTTGAAAAGAAGTAGATTTAAATTGAATTAAAGGATGTTCATTTGTATCTAAAATATCTATTAATTTTAAATTAGAATCAAATTGTTCCAACTTTCCTTCTTTTGAGTTAATGTCAATTGTAAATTCTATAGATGCATCTTCTATCACTTTATTTGATAAAGAAATTTGACCTTTGAATTGATTTATTTTACTTGCTAAGTAGGCAATTATTGAATGTCTAGCTCTAATTAAAACATCAGATTGATTTGAGTTTAAAGTTAAGGTTGTAGTATTCATAATAGATTTTCATTTAAAAAGCTAGTGCAAAATTACATTGGAAACTTTGAATACAAAAATAGTTTCCATAGTATTTACAATTATTTAACATTTACTACTTCCAAAATTTGCAAAAAGAAAGGAATACTGTATTTTAGCAAAAAAATAAACCATGCAGCCTTTAGAGTTTTACCAAATTGAGTTTGAAAAATATTTAAAACAATGTTTGCTTTTTCCAGATCCAAAAAATTTATACGATCCAATAGCGTATATTTTAAATTTAGGAGGAAAACGAATTCGGCCAATGCTAACGCTATTGACAGCAGAAGTTTTTGGAGCATCGTACAATAGCGCATTACCAGCTGCAATGGCAATCGAAGTTTTTCATAATTTTTCACTTGTTCACGATGATATAATGGACGATGCTCCATTAAGAAGGGGAAATGAAACGGTACATGAAAAATGGAATATCAACACAGGAATTCTTTCGGGTGATGCTATGTTAATTCTAGCCTATCGTTATTTCGAAAGTTACGATCCTTCCAAATTTAAAGAACTCCTTTTTTTGTTTTCAAAAACGGCACTACAAGTGTGTGAAGGGCAACAATACGACATAGATTTTGAAACTAGGGACGATGTTGTTATTCCGGAATATTTAAAAATGATTGAGTATAAAACGGCAGTTTTAGTTGCAACTGCAATGAAAATGGGAGCAATTATAGCCGATACAACTGATGAGAATGCTTGTTTGATTTATGATTTTGGATTGAATTTAGGAATTGCGTTCCAATTGCAAGATGATTATTTAGATGCATTTGGAAATCCAGCAACTTTCGGTAAACAAGTGGGAGGAGATATCATTGAAAATAAGAAAACGTATTTGTATTTAAAAGCCATAGAATTTGCTAAAGAAGATGAAAAAGTACAATTATTGCATTTATTTTCTATTCAACCAAGTGATAATAAGGATAAAATTGAATCTGTAAAAGCTATATTTAATAAAACAAAAGCCTCAGAAGCTACACAACAAGCCATTCAAGAATATACTTTTAAGGCATTTGAAACTTTAGAAAAAGTAACTATTTCAAACGATAAAAAAAGGATATTACGTAAGTTTGGAGAAAATTTAATGAATAGAAAAGTATAAAAAAAACCTCTGACTTTTCAGAGGTTTTTTTTGAAGTAGTTTATATCCATAAAACCAACTGTTTTGTAAAGCACATAATCCTTTGGAAGGAGCAGTCTAAAATTTAATTTTACATATTTTAATTCTGTTATGCTTTGAGAATTTACAAATTTCTAACGCATACTATCGACTATAAAATATTCTTCAAACTCAAGAAAATGAGAGTATAACTTTGTTCTTACATCTTCTAAAAATAATTTTCTTCTTCTTTTATTGAACTGACTACGCTCTATTAGATTAGAAATTTCATTGGAGTTAATCTGTTAAAAAAAAAAACGCTATCTAAAGTCATAAATTCAGCAGTTAAACTCAATGCAACTACTTCTAAATCAGACATTTTTTGTTTTCTACCAACATCTGATTTGAATTTTAATTCATAATTTAAAGAACTTATAACTTCCAAAACCCTTAAATAATTTTTTATTATTTTTTACATAGATATTGTTTATTTTTATACTTCAAGATACTGAATTTCATCATTTTGAGCAATATCTAATCAATGTTTTTTACTTCAATAATCATACCCAACGGGTTAAGTATTGATAAAAAAGTTGTCACCTAGGGAGAGATAATGCTACGCTTATCTACACCAGATTTTAAAAGATTTGTTCAGCCGATGCTTTGGTTGTAACTTATGAAGGGTCGAAGCAAAAGATGCTCCAGCGATGTGCAATTAAGGTTTGAACAGCACATTTGTTTCTAAAGTTCCGAACAATCCTAATTGGACAAGTCGCTATCAACCATCTTAGAAGATATGGTGTATACAACTCAAATTTAAAGTTACTTTAATTTTAAGCGTCTATAAATTATAAAGTTCGATTAAAAACATTCTCTTTCGCTTATCATAAATTTTGTGATTAAATTCAATTCTTTTAACGATTATCATTAAATTATTTTTCGATAAATTAAGTAAGACAATTTTATACCTTAATTCGGATAATTGAACCTTAATTAAATTTTAAATTTGGAATTGTTAAATTATATTTTAAAATCAAGGTAATTTTTTTTTTAAAAGTATGTCCTTGATTGTTTTATGATTTTATATAATTAAAAAAATAAAATCTATCGAAATTTCTAAGTTAAAAATTAATCATTACAACCATTTAAAATTCTAAAATGAAATACTACCAACCTACAAAAAGAATATTTTCTAAAAGAGTATTCTTATTATTTAGTGTTTTTGCGATGCATTTATTGACTTCTGTTGCTGTAAATGCTACAACTATTACTGTAACTAGTGTTGCCGCTTTGCAAACTGCTATAAATAATGCATCCGCTGGTGACGTACTTATTCTTGCTAATGGCACTTATCTTAACAATACTTTGTCTATAAGTAAAAGTAATGTTACGGTGAAGGCCGCCACTTCTGGCGGTGTGTTTTTAAACGGAACCAATGACATAACAATTTCAGGAAACTATGTGACTTTTAGTGGTTTTCAGTTTACTTCAGGCGATATTGGTACTGGCACTATTGTAGAAGTAACGGGTAGTTATAATGTTGTAACGCAATTGAATTTTAGTAATTATTTCGCCGCTAGATACATTCATATTAATGACGGAAGTCAATACAATCAAATTACATTTTGTAATTTAGAAAAAAAACCAGCGCTTGCAGCAATTGGATGTACGATTCAAATTTCAACTTCACCAACTGTTCCAGGATATCATAAAATTCGTTATTGTTCGTTTCAAAACTATTATGGGGTAGGAGGAGACAATGGAAATGAACCTATTCGAATTGGTTTGGGTTCAGAAAGAGATAATGTATCAAGAACTATAGTAGAATATTGTTATTTTAATAATACTGGACTTGGAGATAGTGAAAGTGTATCCGTAAAAAGTGGGGAAAACACCATTCGTTTTTGTACGTTTACCAATCAACAAAATGCGATGTTGTGTTTTAGAAATGGTGCAAATAATGTAGCTTATAGCAATTTCTTTATAAATGCTGGGGGAATTAGAGTGAAAGAAGCCAATAATATTTATTGCTATAATAATTATTTTTATAACTCTGGAGATGGAACTAACGCAAATGCAGTTACTCTTTTATATGTTAGTAATTCTATTTATGCTAATGTGCTTAACAATGTCAATTTTATCCACAATACTTTTGTTGATTGCAGTAGTATTGATATGGGAGGTACAGGAGCAACTAGCAATACTTGGGCTAATAATATTTTTAAAAAGACTTCAGGTTCAATTTTTACCAATGCAAATTCGGGAACAACTTGGACAGGAAATATCCGTAGTGGTACTTTAGGTATTTCTAATACTTCAGGAATGGCAAATGCTGTAGATCCGCTTTTAATAACTAATACAGATGCCTATCTTGGTTTGTCATCAACTAGTCCTGCTATAGATGCTGCCAGTGCTAGCTATCCAGCTATTTTAGATATTGCCAATATTGATGATGATCCTACTTTAGCTTACGATATAAGTGGACAAGCTCGTCCATCATTGGTAACTTCAAAAGACGTAGGAGCTGATGAATATACTACAGGAACAACATCAAATCGCCCTTTAGCGGTTACTGATGTAGGTCCTAACTATTTAGGAGGGCCTTCAATTACAGTTTCAACCCAGCCAAACGCTGCAAGTGTTTGTTCTGGAAGTACTACTTCTTTTTCGGCATCTTCAACATCAACCTTGTCGCCTACAACAGTTCAGTGGCAAAGAAGCGCAAATAGCGGAACAACATGGACAAATATAACAGCTAATTTAGATGCAGTAACAACTTATAGCGGTTTTACAACAGAAACGCTTGTTTTAACTGGATCTTCATCAACAATTAATAATTATCAATACAAGGCTGTTTTTACAAATACAATAGGAAGTGTTGATTCAAATGTAGTTACTTTAACTGTAATTACTACGGCACTGCCAACTGGTGCTGCAACAAAAACAATTTGTGGAGCGGCAACGGTTGCTAGTTTAACTGGTTATACAGGAACTGCATTGCAGTGGTACTCAACCTTAACAGGAGGCAGTGCTCTAGGCACAACCGCTGAATTAACATCTGGAAATTATTATGTATCACAAACCCTAAATGGTTGTGAAAGTGCTAGAAAAACAGTTGTGGTAACAGTGACTTCGTCAGCTCCAGTTGCATCTTCATTATTGTTATGTAACGGAAGTACAGTTGCTGATTTAACGGCAACAGGAACTGCTTTAAAATGGTATGCTACAGCAACAGGAGGTAGTCAATTGGCATCTAGTACTACTTTATCAACAACGTCTTATTATGTTTCCCAGACCGTTAGTACCTGCGAAAGTTCTAGAACAGCTGTTTCAGTTGTTATTTATACTCCAGCTTCATTACCTACTTTAAATGCAGATGGTCCAGGAAATACCTACGAATTAATCACTAGTGTATTAGCTCCTTGTCAAGGAGTTACTGCGGTAGAAGCACCAGATATGCTTGGAGGAACAGTAGATGGAACCCACCCGGCTTTTGGACGACACATCGCTGAAGTTATGGATAATGATTTAGGGAAATATGTTTTTGAATTTTATTCACATGTTACCCAAGATAACGATATTACCGGTGGATTAGATCGTGAACGAGTTGAAATGAAAACCTATGGAGGATCAACCGATAATTTAAAAGGCGTTTTAGGAGAAACAGTTACCTATAAATGGAGGTTTAAAGTGCCAACAGGTTTCCAACCTTCCTCTAACTTTACACACATACACCAAGTTAAAGCAGTAGATGGAGATGACAGCAGTCCTCTATTTACGTTAACCCCTCGTTATGGAACACCTAATACATTACAAATCATTTATGTACAAGATTCAAATACATCGGCCGATACTAGGGCAGAAGTCAATTTGTCTTTATTTGAAAATACATGGGTAGAAGCCATAGAGACTATAAAAATTGGTACGGGAACAACTGGAACATATGCTATCACTATCAAAAAAGTAAGTGACGGAACAACTATACTATCTTATAGTTCGAATGCTATTCAAACCATTAGAACCGCAGCTACAGATCCTGCAACGACAGGAAAAGTGGCTAATAGTTTTATCCGTCCTAAGTGGGGAATTTACAGAAGTTTAGCTAATTCTAGTCAATTAAGAGATGATTCAATGCGTTTCTCTGATATTAGTATTTCAGAAATTATTTCACCAACGGCAGTGCTTACGGCAAATACTGATGGAACACTGTCTGTAAGTGGTGTTGCTGCAGTTGGAACCACTGTAACCGTAAAATTTCCAGATGGTACAACTGTAACTGGTGATGCCGGTCTAGGAGGAGTTTATGGATCTATTACATCAGGGGTTTTACTATCAAGTGGAAATGTTGTTGTAACTTACGTTATAAATGGAAATACAAGTCCAGAAACCATCGGTCAATTTACTGCTTTACCTGTGGTTAGTAACCAATCATTTTGTACTTCAGCAACAGTAGCTAGTTTAGCAGCAACAGGTACATTGATAAAATGGTATGCAGCCGCATCAGGTGGAAGTGCCTTAGCAACAGCTACAATACTAGCTACTGGAACTTATTATGTGACACAAACAGTTAATGGTTTAGAAAGTGTTAGAACAGCTGTTATGGTTAATATCAATACAACAGCTGTACCAACTGCAAGCCCGCAATCTTTTTGTGGTTCAGTCACCGTAGCTAGCTTAACAGCCACAGGCACTGCCTTGAAATGGTATTTAGCAGCTACAGGTGGAAGTGAATTAGCAACTGCTGCGGCTTTATCAACAGGAACTTACTATGTATCGCAAACTTTAAATAGTTGTGAGAGTTTAAGAACTTCGGTTGCAGTAACAGTTAATTCAACAGGGGTACCTACGGCTAACGCGCAAGCGATTTGTAATTCTGGGACGGTGGCAAACTTAACAGCAACTGGAACCGCATTAAAATGGTATACAACATTAACAGGGGGAAGTGCTTTAGCCTCTTCTACTGCTTTAGTGGCAGCAACTTATTATGTTACCCAAACTTTAAATAGTTGTGAAAGTGCTAGAGTTTCTTCAGTAGTTACGCTACCGACTTGTATATTATCAAAACAAGTAATAGCTGAGCAACCTTATCATGATGGAGGCTTTGAAGGACAATCGGGTGTTTTAGGAACTACAGTACAAACAGCTACAAACAACATTTGGAGATCAAGCACTTCTGCTGGTGTAGCAACTGTTGTAGGTGTTTTTAACACTTCCACCCCTAGGTCAGGCAATACCTATTTAACACAGACGTTAAATGCTACTACTCCTGCTAACAATCAAAGTGGCTATAGTAGAAGTGCTTTTGGTGCTAATCCAACCACTAATGTTGCTAAATGGGTTACATTTTATTATAAGCCTACTCCCGGGGTTACTCAAACAAGCAATAACTTGCAAATAAAAGGAGGTTACGTTTATACCGATAATACTGCTACAGCTACACAAGCATACGGGGCAACGGTTTTAGTTCCATCAAGTACTTCCTATACCAAATACAGTAAGGCAGTTGCTGCACCCACTAGTCTTGGTACTTCTAATACACAATTAGCTTTGTATTTAAAATCTGTTGCAGGCGGTGTTGTCTCTGTTGATGTTGATGACATAGTAATTTATGATGGAACTGCTGAAGATGTTACAGCACCAAACGCTCCAGCCACTGCCAGCGTTGCTAATGTAACCGCTACAGGATTAGATGTGAATTGGACATCGCCAACAACTGGAGGTTTAGATGGAGGAGGTTACGTAGTCGTGCGTTATGCTTCAAATCCTAATGCGGATAATGATCCTAATGTAAATGGTATTTATGCTGTGGGAAATACAATTACCAATGGCACGGGTTCTTTGGTTGGAACCGTAGTTTATATTGGAACAGGAACTAGCTTTACAGATACTTCTTTAGTATCGTCAACTTCATATTATTATAAAGTTTATGCTGTTGATAAAGCCTTTAATTATTCGTTAGAAACTATGGCAACAGGAACTACATCGGGTCCGCTTGCTTTGCCTGTAGCTACAGCAGCAACAGCAATTACAGCAACTGGTTTTACGGCTAACTGGGGAGCTGTTTCTAATGCTTCATCTTATGATTTGTATATATATAATGCCAATACGCAATCGAATATTGCAGCTTGGACTTTTCCATCATCATGGGCAGCAGCGACAGGAATTGCTCCTATTGCTGACATTGCGAATGCTAATAATACTTCGGCAACAATTACGCAAAGTTCCGGAACTGTAACTGCTGGAGATGGTTCAGGAGGAGTGGGCACCTATGCAATATCTGGTGCTTCATGGTATAGTAATCCAAATAAATACTGGGAAATACAAGTAAATACTTTAGGCTATAGGAATGTAAAAGTATCTTCTAAACTGTTTTCTACCGCACCGAAAGATTTTAAATTACAATATAAAATTGGATCTGCAGGAACATATGCGGACGTCGATAATGGTGCATTTGTCTGTGCATCAAACTGGACTACGGGAGTGTTAAGTAATCTAGCGTTACCTGTCGCTTGTGATAATGCTACATCAGTTTATCTTCGTTGGGTTAATTATACTAATATCGATTATAATACTGGTGTTGCCATGGTTGGAGGGACTGCTCGTTTGGATGATATATACATTACAGGTGGCGCACTTGCTTCTGAATTAGGCTATCCTATTTCAATTTCAGGAACATCTAGTGCGGTTTCAGGTTTGTCAATTGGAACTTATTATTATGATGTTATTGCAACAGGATCTGGATATATTTCATCAGCAAAATCAAACCTTATCAATGTATTAGTTTCTATACCACAATCGGTTGCGGATTATAAGTCAGTAGGAGATGCAAACACTTCCAGCGCTACTAATTGGCAATATTATAATGGGATTTCATGGATAACTGCAACTACTGCACCATCAAGTGCTAATAATATAACTATTTCTTCAGGAAACACAGTTAGTTTGGGTACTAACTTTACTGTTAATTCCGGTAAAGCCATTACAGTAAATGGTACTATAAACTTAGCGGGTTATCTTGTTTCTGGTTCTGGCAGTTTCTCGTTGAGTTCTGGAGCGTCAATCAAATTAGGTGATAATACTTCCTTAGCTTCAGCAATTACTACTACTAACAAAACTTTTGATGTAGCAGCAAACTATTTTTATGATGGAACAATAGCCCAAACAACTGCTTCTTTACCTACGGGTACCATGACAGGAAATGTTACTATTTCTAATGCTGCAGGAGTAACGATGGCTGCGGGTTTAAAAATAAATACGCCTGGAACATTAGAAGTAACGGCTACTGGTAAGTTATTATTTGGTGATGGAAATGTAGTATCTTCTACCATAGGTTCAGGTACCTTTACTTATACTGGTACTGGTAACTTTACTGTTGCTACAGGGGCTACTTTGATTATTACTTCAAGTAAAGGAATTTGTACAGGTACTTCAAACGGAAATATCAAAAATTCAGGAACACGCACGTTTAATTCTGGTGTGAATTATATTTTTGCCAAAAACGATGGGGCAAATGCAATCACTATGGGAACTTCATTTGGTAGTCCTGAAATTTCAGCTACTTTAGGTATTAATAATTTGACGATCAATAATCCACTAGGTGTTTATCTTCCTGGAGCCATATCAACTAACGCTGGCGAGTACACTCCAGATGTTGATATTACAGTAAATGGAGTATTGAATTTTGTTTCGGGTAAATTAATTGCTAATAATGGTATAAATTCAGTCCCACAAACTACAGGAACTAAGACGATAACTATTGCAAATTCAGGAACTATTACAGGAGCATCTTCTGGAACAGGATGGGTAATAGGTAACTTGAAAAAAGCAACTGCGTCAGCTGCTAGTCCGTCATTTACTTATACTATTGGAGACGCTACTAATTATTTGCCTTTAGCTTTGACTTTCTCAGGAGCTACATCAGCTACTGGAGGATTAACTGCTAAAATCAATACAGGAGATACTAGTATAGCAGGTTCAGGTATTGATAGTACAAAAAGTGTAAACAGAACTTGGACATTAACAAATTCAAATTTGGCTGGATTTACAAGTTACAACGCAATATTTACTTATGCTATTCAAGATATTGACAGTAATGCTTTGCCACAATCCTTTGCTGCTCTTTTGTATAATGGAGCTAGCTGGACCAACCTGACAACCTCAGGAACTCCAACTTCAACTAATTTCTCAGCTTCTTCAATTACAGGTTTTGGCGATTTTGCTATCGGTCAAGTTTGCACCAACCCAACCTTTGGAGGAACGATTTCTGGAACTCAATCATTTTGTTTGCTTTCAAATTCAGTAGCATTTGCTAGTAATGCCTTACCAAGTGGGCATACAGGAAATTTAGAATACAAATGGCAATCATCAACCAATAATATCACTTTTACAGATATTGCTGGAGCAACGGCTAGTACTTATACTGCTCCTCCGGGTATAACAGCAACTACTTATTACAAACGTTTAGCACGTGTTGATTGCCAATCAGATTGGACTGATGCAGCTGAAAGTAATGTTATTTCGGTAACGGTTATTACAATAGCTGCTCCAACTGCTTCAGCACAAACTTTTTGTAATGCTGCTACTATTGAGAACTTAGTTGCTACTGGAACAAATTTAAAATGGTATACTACTGCTACAGGAGGAAGTCCTTTGTCTACAACTACAGCACTTGCTACAAGTACTTATTATGTTTCTCAAACACTAAATAGTTGTGAAAGCGTTAGAACTGCAGTTACTATAAATGTGAATATTACACTAGTCCCAACAGCTTCAGCACAAACTTTTTGTAGTGCTGCTACAGTTTCAAATTTAGTAGCGACTGGAACTAACATAAATTGGTATGATGTACCTAATAATGGAACAGCTTTAACAGGTTCAACAGCGATAGATTCTGGTACTTATTATGTTTCACAAACTTTAAACTCATGCGAAGGTGCAAGAAGATCAGTTGCTGTAACAGTTAATGCTAATCCAACCTTTGGTGGAACAATTGTTGGAACGCAATCATTATGTTCACCAGCAAATCCAGCAGCGTTTTCAAGTAGTGCATCTGCTAGTGGTCAAACAGGAACTTTAGAATACCAATGGCAATCATCAACTAACAACATTAATTTTATAGATATTGATGGTGCTATTGCTACTATTTATAATGCTCCTTCTGGATTAACAGAGACAACTTTTTACAAAAGACTTGCTAGAGTTTCTTGCAAATCAGATTGGATTGATGCTGCAGAAAGTAATGTTATTTCGGTTACAGTAAACCCAGTTTTAACCCCAACGTTTAATCAAGTGAACCCAATTTGTTTTGGAGAAACATTGTCGGCATTGCCAACAAATGCTAACAATAACATTTCTGGAAGCTGGTCGCCTGCAATTAACAGTGCTATAACAACAACATATACATTTACGCCTTCTGATCAATGTTCCCTTTTAACAACAATGAATATTGTGGTGAAGCATTCTTTGGCTGGAACTATAACTCCTAATCAAACAATCACTTGGAATGCACAACCTGCTGACATTTCATTAATGAACAGTTCAGGAGCGGTACAATGGCAATCCTCTACCAATGGGGATTCATTTTCTAACATCAATGGAGCAACAGGAACTACGTTATTAGGTTCCACGATTGGCACGTTGACAACTAAGAAATATTTTAGAGCAATTGTAAACGATGGCGGTTGTGGTAATGTAACATCAGAACTACATTCGGTAACTATTATTACGACAACAAATATTAGACCGTCACAATGCGGCAGTACACTAAGTGCAATGAATAGTCAAATCTTAGCAACTATCTATCCAAGTGCTCAAATGTATCGTTTTGAAGTTTCAAACGGAGCAACTGTAAATACTTATGATACAACTAAGTATAATTTTGATTTAACAAAAGTACCAGGAACTACTTATGCCACCACTTATGGTATTCGTGTAGCAGTTAAAATTAATGGAGTATGGGGTAATTTTGGAACATCATGTAATGTTACAACACCAACACTTTCTAGCAATACTGTTCTTACAACTAAGCTACACTCTAATTTTTGTGGAGCAACTTTAGCAGCTGTAGATACTAAAATTGCTGCAGCAACTATTTTTAATGCTACAGGTTATCGTTTTGAAATCACAACTGGAGGTGTAACTACAGTTTATGATTCCTCTTTGTATCTTTTTAGACTTGAAGATGCAGGAGTAGCCGCTTATGGCACTACTTATGCCATTCGTGTTGCTGTTTTAGTAAATGGTACTTATGGAAACTATGGTGCATCTTGTAACGTAACTACTCCAACACTTACTATTAGTGTAGTACCAACTACAAAAGTCCTACCTGCTTTCTGTGGTACAACTTTAGCTGCTTTGGACACTAAGATTGGAGCTACTCCAATTAGTATGGCAACAGCCTATCGTTTTGAAATCACTACAGGAGGTATAACTACAATTTATGATTCAGCAGTTTATAACTTTAGATTGGCACAAGCAGGGGTAGCGGCTTACGGAACAACGTATAGCATTCGTGTAGCGGCACAAATAAACGGTGTTTATGGTAATTATGGAGCATCTTGCAACGTAACTACACCTGTGCTTTCGAGCTATACGGTTCCTACAACACAAATTCATCCCAACTTTTGCGGTATAACTTTAGCTGCATTAGATACTAAAATTCCTGCTGCACCAATTTACAATGCTTCAGGTTATCGTTTTGAAATTACAACAGGGGGTGTAACTACAGTTTATGATTCAGCGGTTTATAATTTTAAACTTTCGCAAACAGGAGTTGTAGTTGCTTACGGCACTACTTATGCTATTCGTGTGGCTGCTTTAGTTAATGGTGTTTATGGAAATTATGGAGTTTTATGCAATGTAACTACTCCAGCAGACCCAAATATAAATACAACAAGACTAAAAACCAAATCTTTCGAAGTTTCAGCTTATCCAAATCCGTTTGAAAACGTTTTT
>CANGHE010000012.1 GCA_947453545.1 Flavobacteriia bacterium | reverse complement strand
ATGTAAAAAAGAATAAGGTAAACCTTCCGATTTTAGTAAAAAACGCAAACCATACACTGTATGTTTGAAATACGTTTGAGAGGGTGTTTTACTTCGTTGTTGTAACAAATACAAGTATTCATGTACTTGGTCTTGGTCAAGTAACGTTGGTACCTTACCAAAATGCAAGGCCATTGCTGCAATGTGTCTCGAATAACATTCATACGTTTTTTTACTTCGACCCAAAACAGAAATAGACCGCTCAAAGCGATGTATTAACGATTCAAAATCTGGAATTTCTGTAACTGCACGATGGAGTATTTTTTCTACTCGTAATTCTGTCTCTGACTTTTTTTTGTCATAATCCTAATTTTATGTTTCTTTGCTAAAAATAGGAAATGTACGTAAAGGCTACCGAAGGTTTAGTTCAACAGCGCCTTAGCACTAGGCTCTTATACCTCACTTCGAATAAATATTTACTACATTTGAAAATAAATCTCGCTTTGAGGTTTGGGTGTTTTGCCTCGGTATCGCCCTTTGCAAAAAGCGCGAAACGTTAGCAAACATTTTATGAGACGACAATTGCCATATATATTAGCAGTTATTCTTTTGACTTCATGCGGTAGTTCGGACAATTGGAAAAAAATTGCTTCACAGGGACTTCCACAGAAAGACGAGGGCTACAATGACTTGATATTTGTTGACAGTCTGACTGGCTATCTCGGTGGAGACAGAATGATTTCACTAGGTGAAGTAAACAATCAATATCGATTTACCAATAGAACAGTTTTATATAAGACAAAAGACCAAGGGAAATCGTGGTTAAAAATGTCATTGGACTATAAAGGTTCGGTGGACAAAATTTTCGCATTTAAAGACACATTGGTAGTTTTACTTCAAGACGTTACTTCTGACTCAGTTTACATATTAAAATCAAAGAACTATGGCGAAAATTGGGAAGAACTACTCGCTGCTCCAAGAGGTGTTTATATAAGAGAAATCCAATTTCCAAATGCTGATAATGGGTTTATTGTTACTGATGACTGCAATAAAACTTTTTTATTAAAACTTCAAAATAATAAATGGGACACCGTTCTAAACTTAACCAATGACCATTATCATTATAAAATTATTCAGAACAAAATTTTCTCTTTAATACCAGAAAGAGCAACAGCTAATTCAAGTGGTGTATTAATAACAGACATCGAAACCGGTCAAAACAATGAACTGCTTTTTGACAAACCATATTTCATTGCATCATTAACATCATATGAAAAATATTTATACTTAGCAGTTAGTGATAAAAACACTGGGAAAATATTAAAGGTTACAGACAGCGAAATTAAAACATATGACTTTGGAAAATATTCAGATTACCAACCTGATCAAGTTTTTATTTATAACAATACCATTTTGGCGATAGCAAACCGAAAAAAGGATGTAGCGTTCCTTGGTGTGATTCATAATTTATTAATCTCAAAAGACAATGGACAATCATGGACTTTAGAAGAAATTCCTGACCCTATGTATTTGAAGCCAGCGACAATGTATAAGGACAAGTTCTTCATGACCTATTGTGGAACTGGATATATTCAAATAAGAAAATGAGAAAAATATGTGCTAACGCACCTACCCAAAAGGCTGGGGTTTGTGTTCCAAAGACAGTTCTGTTGTTAATCAAACTTTAGTTTTTAAAATCAAGTTTTGTGACAAAAGTCCCGCCCATCGGGTAGCCTCAAAACGTTAGTGGAAACCGTATGACGAAAGTAATCAAGAAAATATTACCCTACTTTTTGACCTCAATATGCGTGGTTGGACTTTGGAGACTTATGACTGGGATAGACAACTATGCTTGGAACCCGAAAGGAAAACAAACCTTAATGCTTGATATAGCTCTCACTTCAATATTTTATTACAAGTCATCTTTTTGGTTAGTTGTCTCAAACTTTTCAGTTTATTCTTTCAGGAGTATATTACAAAAGAGATATAAAGTGACTTTTGTTATTTCACTTTTGATAACAATATTCTACTTTGTAGTAGGAAATATTATTGATGAAAAATGTGCTTTTAATTACTACATTGTATTCCATAATCAATCGGTTATGGAAGAATATACTCAAGAACCTATTTTAAAAGCAGGGTATCAAATTGGACCAATATTAACAAGAAATATTATAGACAAGGAAATGAAATTTAGACGTGAAGCAATTGGCGGACTCGAAAAAATAAAATACCAACCAGCAACACCTTGGCTAACAAAAATATTGTATGACAAAAGTGAAATAATTGTTATTAGAACAGATGCATATCAAGCATTAACAACCTTTGACACAGAAGAAACACAAAAAATACTAATTGATTTCAAAAACCAAGCAACCGACTCTCTCGATAAAAAGGTAGTTGAACTTGGTGAATATTTTCTAAAACACAGATGAAAGATAAAATTAACGGCATCCACTAACCGAGCCTTAGCGCTAGGCTCTTATACTCACTTCGAATAAAATATTTACTACATTTGAACTGCATCTTGCTTCGGGTTTTGGGTGTTTTGCCTCGGTATCGTCCTTCGCAACTCTCCGAACGTTAACTGTAATTGTAATAGACCAGACAATGAGAAGTCATTTATCATTTTTTACATTTCTTGTATTGACATCCATATTTGGACTTACAAGTTGCACTTCAATTTTTACAGGGCTTTATGGAGTAAAAAAAACAAAAACGATTGATGAAAAAACAATTGCTCGATATACCAAAAGATATAACATACCTATTACGGACAGTTACGAACTTGACACAGCTTATTTTTCGTACCTATTTTCACTTGATACTACTAAATATAAATCACAAATAAAAAATCATTACCAACCTTTACAAGCACTTTACTACTGTAAATCAGGACAGTTAAAATCATTTCAAGTGAATTGCTATGCGGGAGGTTTCCCTAATTTAAAATGGGACAGAAATGAAATAATGACAACTTTTCCTCCTAAACAACAAGCCCCAATTGATAGTATTGTCACCCTTGAAACACAACTAAAATATTTTAAACCGCTATCACAAACTTCCAAACTTTCTATTGAAAGTTATGACTACCTTATAATTGTTTATTGGAATAGATTTATGGGAAGACAAAGTAAGCGACTTATTCATTTCATTCAAGACAATAGTAAACTTGAGACAAAGAAAAAAGTGAAAATAATATATGTCAATACTGACAACATATTTGCAGGGCAATAATGTATGGTTTAGATAATGCTATCTAAATCGAACAGGAGTAACATACAGTATTTGTTACCTATAAATATTACTAACTTGCAAAACGATACTAAAAAGCGAGGTAAACTAAAGTATAGAAACAAAGAATTGACATCTATGAATAGACTTTTAATAATTGTGATTTTTTCACTTTTTGCAATTAATTGTAATGGGCAAAAAGTATCTAAACCAAAAACAGAAAAAATTTTTCTTGACAAGTTGGACACAACAAAAAACTGTTATACAATAATATATCCGCCAAAACTTCCTTGGACAGGATATTTGTTTCTTGTTCCGGGTTTTGGAGAAACAGCAGAAAATGTTTTACAGCAGACTGACTTGCCAAAAAAGTTTGCTCAAAATGGAATATTGACAATTATTCCAACTTTTCAAGATGGTATATTATCTTTTGGTGTGGACAGTTTAAGTCAACAAACTTTTGACAGAATGTTAAAAGATGTAACTACTAAACATAAACTGATTGACCAAAAATTTTATGTAGGTGGATTTTCAATTGGTGGTAGTTGTGCAATAAAATATGCTGAAAATTCAGCAGTAAAACCAACAGCAATTTTTGCAATCGACCCTCCACTCGACTTTGAAAGATTTTACAATTCTGCAAAAAGAGATGTTAGACTTTCAAAAGCCACTGAAGCCAATCAAGAAAACGTCTATATGATAGATAGACTTGAAAAAGAAACAGGAGGAAATCCAAAAATAAAACTTTCCGAATTTTACAGTCTTTCGCCATATTCATTTTCAGACACAACACAGACAGCGATTAAGAAACTAATCAATCTGCCATTGAGAATATACACAGAACCTGACATAAATTGGTGGTTAGAAAAACGTGGGGCAGATTTAACAAGTATGAATGCAACTGAATGTTCAGCAATGATTAACGAACTAAATAGACTTGGAAATCGAAATGCAGAATTAATAACGACACAAAATAAAGGTTATAGAAAACCTAACAATAAAAGACACCCACATTCATGGAGCATTGTGGATAATGAGGAATTAATAAATTGGTTACTAAAACACAAATAACGCCAGCAGAATACTAAAAATAAAGCTTTGGGTCTGGGGAATATCAGGGAAGTCTAAAATTTTAGCTCTGATTATAGTTTACAATTGACTAAATCAACAAAAAATGAATAAAATAACAAAAATATTGTTCAGCTTTTTAATCATTTCGACTTTAGTTGGATGTGCTTGGACGGATGATAATGAATCAATAAAAATAGTTGGTAGTTATAATGTCGCATGGAATGACCTTGAATCGAATAGAGGAATCTATAGAAATATAAATTCTTGTTCTGGATGCTCTGAAATTATTGTAGAAAATTATGTTTTTTCTACAGGAACCAAAGGTAAATACATTTTCGCTAAACAACAGACATTCAGTGCCCCATTAAAAACTAACTACTTTATAATTGATACTTTAGAAAATATAAATACTCAAAAAGGGGTATATGGACCTTTAAATAAAATTGAGTTTGAAAAATTAGTAAAAAAAAGAGGACTTAAGAAGGTAATTTTCAATAAACATTTCCCTAAACTAAAATAGAAATTTGACAATTTAGGAAATAAAAACGAACATTCCCGGCTGACCTTAATTGGTTACACAACAGTAGTATCCAATAATAGCATCATAACACTCGGGGGGCTGGCTATACCTCACTAATCTAACCCTATACTACTGTTGAAACTCTCCTAAATAAATTGTTTAACCTTTTATTAAAAATAATAAAATCTGTTTCTTATAAAAAGAAATTAATCTCCCAATAACTTACATTTTATTTTTTTTACTCCTACCCTACATATTTCTGTCAACCCAACCTTATCATAACGTTTCATCTTGGCTATGTATTTTATAGCTGGCATTTTTGAAAATAACAAGGACCACATTTTACCTGCAACGATAACGCGAGGAGCAACAGAATAATTAATTTTTTTTAGAATTTGCTCCATATTTTTTTCTGTACGTTTTGTATTATTTAACCGACCATGAAGCACCCTTACTTTACCATTTAATTTGCCATAAGTGACAAACCTACAATTATCTTCCTCAGCTAAAGGAGCGATTGCGATTCCAGAATAAAAAGAAGCTATCCTAAACGAAGGTTGATCACAGGAAAACGTTCCAATTTCAGGATATTTTGTTGAAAGTTTGTCATAAACATCAATCGAAGCAGTTAATGTATCAATCATCTTTTGGGATTTTTTAAAAAATACAACTCCCAAATTTACCTCCTTAAAACTTTGAGGAACCCCCATATCAGGAGGGAAAAGATCCTTATATCTTCTATCACCACTGACAGCCATATCGAAATGTTTGAGCATATCCCAACAATCATCAATCGTAGCACCAATATAAACATCAGTATCCAAAAAAAGAGTTTCATCATAAGGGGAATGAAGCATAGCTACTAGTTTGTCTCTATGGGGACGAGGACCAGACTGTTGAATACCCACAATTTCATCAAATACTTTTTCTTCGGCAGCAAAGTCGGTTAAATCTGTAAAAAGAGTGATAGGCCAATTCATGTGTTTTCGAAAAGATTTAGCAGAAAAAATTGCTTCTTCGACATATTTTTTCCCTATCGCCATATAAATTACACCTCTACTTTGCTGTGACATGTAGTAATAAATTTAAATTATATTGTATAATAAGCACTATTATGCCAAAAATTACGAAAGTAAAAATACAAATTAAACATAAAGTCAAACCTTAAAAGTAATACAGCTCTTCTTAATATTAATATCATTTATATTATTATACAAAGATGTATTTTTAATAGTTTCATATAAACTCCTACAAAATGATGTTAACGTAATATTTTAAAAAAAAGTTCTTCTATCCCATTGATTTAAAACCAGATTCAGTAAACATTTATAAAACTTGATAAAAAATATTTCCGAACAAGAAAAAAACTTTACTTTTGGTTTAACCAAATGGTTAAACTATGCAGTTAAAAGATCAAAAAACCGAAGAAAAAATCATACAGGCAGCTAAAATTGCCTTTATGAACTATGGGTTATATGGTGCTCGTATGCAAGATATTGCTGACAATGCGGGTATCAATAAAGCCTTGCTTCATTATTATTTTCGCAGTAAAGAAAAATTATTTGACTTTGTATTTGAAGGCGCCTTAGAAAGTTATTTCGAACAAATGTTGGTTTTCTCAGACACCAGTTTACCCATCATAGAACGTATTAACAAATACATAGACAACATCATTACTTTTCTTTCAGAATATCCACAGATGTCGATGTTTATCATCAAAGAAATCAGTGTGAATCAAGAACTTTTTTATGAAAAAGTCAAACATTTAAAAAAAGGAAATGGTGTACACCTACTTTCTTTACTTCAAGAAGGAATTGCTTCAGGAGAGTTAAAACAAGTTGACCCAGTTGTATTTATGATGAATTTACATTCCTTATGTGCTTATCCATTTATCGCTTCTCCAATATTTAATGCAATCATTCAAGGGAGCAACGTTGCTTTTGATGATCCTGACAACGAGAAACTTAAAAAATCAGTCAAAGAATTTGTCACATTTAAACTCACAAAATCATAAACTATGAAATATATTCTACTCATTTTTCTCTCTATTTCCCTAATTGGTTTTTCTCAGGAAACCATGCGATTGGATTCATGTATACACTGGGCGAAAAAACGTTACCCTTTATTAAAACAAAATCAGTTTTTACAGGCAAATAGCAACATTAATCAAAAAGCCATCAATGAGAATTGGTTTCCACAGCTTTCATTTTTAGCCAAAGCGAATTATCAAAGTGAAGTGGTTACATTTCCAGGGATGAATTTAAATTTCCCTCACGACACTTACTTGAGTAGTTTATCTATCAATCAATCTATTTTTGATGGTGGGCAAACAAATCAACAACGCAAAACGGAGAAGTTAAATGTTACTGTTCAAATTCAGCAAAATGAGATTGAAATTTACCGTATCATCGAGCAAGTGAATCAGCTGTTTGTTAGTATTTTATTATCGCGTGAGAATTTAGCCATCTTAGAACTTTACAAAAACAATTTAGATAATCGCTTTGTGAATTTACAAGCAGCACTAAAAAATGGCTTAAGCACACAGAGTAGCATCGATGAATTAGAGGCAGAACTATTAAAAACCGAGCAGTCGATTTTAGAAGCAAAGGATAATTTGAATGCATTCTATACGAATTTTGAAATGTATACAGGTAAAAAAGTAACATCAAGTACACTTTTTGATACCACACCTGTTGGAGGAATTACACAAGCTACGGTTGTTTCACGACCAGAAATGAAATTATTTAGTTTACAAGAAAATTTATTGGCTTCTAAATACAAATTGACGACTACACAAGCCATGCCAAAACTCTACTTATATGCAGACGCAAATTACGGACGTCCTGGTCCCAACTTTATCAATCAGCAGTTGCGTTATTTTGCGAATGCAGGAGTAATGATGAAATGGAACGTGACTAGTTTGTATGGTTTATCGCGTGAAAAAAATCGTTTGAATGTACAACAACAATTGATTAATATTCAACGTGAACAATTTTTATTCAACCTAAACAACACGTTAACAGCACAAACATCACAAATAAATTCGATCAGAGAAATCATCGAAAAGGACAAACAAATTGTCGATAAGCGTCACGTAGTTACCTTAGCCGCAGCCTCCAAATTAGAGAATGGTAAAATTACAGTTACAGATTATCTGACACAATTAAATGCGGAATTACAAGCGAAATTAAATCAAAAAATACATGAAATACGTTTAATGAACGCAATGACCATGTATAACACAACTAAAGGAATTACTAATTTTTAATTTAAACATAATGGAAAACGAAACACAAAACAAAGGTTCAAAAAAGAAGAAAATTACGATTATTCTAAGCATCGTTGGAATTATCGCTATCTCTGCCATTTCTTATTTCATCCATTTAGCGTCATTTGTTACAACAGATAACGCACAACTTGATGCGGACATTATTCCAATAAAATCAAGTGTATCTGGATATATTCAAAGCATCCATTTTGAAGACAACCAAGAGGTCAAAAAAGGCGATTTATTATTTACCATCGATGACACCGAATTAAAAACAAAGGTTGCTCAAGCAGAAGCTGCGTTGGAAAATGCAAAAGCAAATTTAAAATCAGTGCGTAGTAATCGTAAAGCCACCTATCAAAATGCGGATGCAGCAACGTTAAGCACTGAAACTATTGAACAAAATAGTCGTGCAGCGAAAGCAAAATTACGCAAGGCGAGAGAAGATTTCAAGCGTGCAAAAAACATGTTTGCAGCAAAAGCAATTTCTCAAGCGGAATTGGATAATGCTGAAGCTGATTTAGAAGTCGCTCAAGCACAATACGATGCGACAGTTAGTCAAAATAAATCATCCTCATCACAATCTCAAGGGGTAAAATCATTGGCACAAGCACAAGATGCAATCACTTCACTTTCAGAAGCATTAATCAAACAAAAAGAAGCTGAATTACTACTTGCTCAAACACAATTGGCATACGCGCAAATCAAAGCGCCTGCTGACGGTGTGGTTTCTCGTAGATCCGTCGAAGTAGGTCAATACATTACAGTAGGTCAACCTTTGTGTTCAACCATCGATAATATCAATTTATGGATTTCATCTAATTTTAAGGAAACACAAATCAGTAAATTAAAAATTGGACAACGTGTAGACATCAAAATTGATGCTTATCCAGACCTTAAACTTACAGGAAAAGTGGCATCATTTATTGGGGCAACAGGTGCTAAATTTTCGTTGTTACCTCCTGATAATTCAACAGGAAACTTCGTAAAAATTGTACAGCGTGTACCAGTAAAAATCTCTATCAATGCTTTACCAAAAGCGGTGAGACAAAAATTATTCCCAGGTTTAAGTGCATTTGTATCGGTTAACGTAAAATAATTCCGTGAGTCAAACAACAAACATACCCGCAATCGAATACCCTACTGGAGCGAAAAAGTGGATTTTAATTCTAACTGCCATCAGTTGTGCGATATTAGAATTATTAGATACCACCATCGTGAATGTATCGTTACGTGAAATCAGTGGAAACATTGGAGCTACTACCACTGAAATTGCATGGGTTGTAACTGCCTACGCGATTTCCAATGTGATTATTATTCCCTTAACAAGTATGCTTTCTGACTTTTTTGGTCGTAGGGTATATTTCACCTCATCCGTGGTTATTTTTACCTTCGCATCGTTGATGTGTGGATTCTCTACAAACCTATGGACACTCGTATTTTGGCGTTTTGTTCAAGGACTTGGAGGTGGTGGTTTATTATCTACTGCGCAAACAATTATCATAGGTGCATTTCCACCAAACAAAATCAGTACAGCAAATGCCATTTTTGGTATGGGATTGATATTAGGCCCAACGTTCGGCCCAACATTAGGTGGATTTATCACTGACAATTTATCGTGGAATTGGGTGTTTTTTGTAAATATTCCCATTGGAGTAACTGCTACATTTTTATCTTGGAAATTCATTACTGATCGACCCGGAGCAGTCAAACCTTCTCGGATAGATTGGTGGGGAATTCTCTTTTTAGTCAGTGCCATTGGTTCAATACAATACGTACTCGAGGAAGGTTCTGCCCACGACTGGTTTGATAGTAATGAAATTATACTTTTATCCATTATTGGTGTTTTCAGTCTTGTAGCATTTATTTACCGTGAACTTTCTATCGATTATCCTGCGGTCAACATTCGCTTGTATAAAAACTACAATCTGGTCATGGGGAGTATCATGAACTTTATGTTGGGGATGATGCTCTTTGGTTCGGTTTTTATCTTTCCATTATTTGTTCAGATTTCCTTAGGATGGACAGCTACACAAACAGGAGTATTCATGATTCCTGGGGCAATTTTCACAGCATTCTCCATGCCCTTGGTAGGCAAATTACTTGGAAATGGAATGAATCCAAAACGCATCATTATCATTGGAATCTTTTTGACTTGTACCTTTTTAATGTTACTCGCTTTTTCTTCTCCCGATTCGAGTGAGAAAAATTTCTTTATCCCTTTTATCTTACGTGGAGTTGGTATGGCATTTATGATGTCACCAATACTCTCACTTGCTATTGCAGGATTGCAGGGTAAAGACATGGCACAAGCTGTAGGACTCGCTAACATGATACGTTCATTGGGAGGTTCAGTTGGTATTGCTCTAATTAATGTATTTATTACTAAACGTAATGGAGAAATTCGTAATTCGATGATTGGTTATGTCAATCAATACGATGAAATAAGTACTTCGCGTATACAAGGGTTGGTTCAAAATTTTATAGGAAAAGGTTATTCCCAAGAACAAGCGGAAGCCCTTGCTTACAAAATGATGGAAGGTGCAGTTTTCAAACAACAGGCATTGGTAGGATACAACCAAGGATTTTTCATGGTTGCTTGTTTGATATTGTGTTGTATTCCAATTGTTTTCTTAATTCGTTACAAAAAAGGAAAAATAACAGTTGCTTCAGATCATTAATGTATAATTATGGGTTTTCAGTTTAATAGGAAGTTTTTCTTACTATTAATAATAATAGTTGGATTTAGCGTTCCTTTCATACCAATATTAACAATCCTAGAAATGTTTTTTCTATTAATTCCTTTCGGAATAATAATGTTAGGAACGCTAATTTATTTACTAATATCAGTATTCAACAAAAACATTAATAAAAGAAAAGCAATATTCGTATTTTCAATACTTCCTGTCTTTTTATTATCTCAATATTTATCTGGAATAACAGTTGATAAAATTCAAAAATATCGAAGTATGCAATTGATTAATGAATTAAAAACATTTAAAAATAAAAATGGTAAATTACCTTATCATGTAAATACCCCAATAGGCATTGAATACATCAAAATGAATGATCAACGAAATTTTGAAATTACATATGAAAAAGGATTTATGGCAACTGAAAAATACTATTCACAAAATAATAAATGGAAAAGTATTGGATTTAGAGATTAATATCTCAAAGACATTATTCCTTTATACCGGCACCACCTTGCTTAACTCATCAATATATAGCACCAACTCACCATTATCATTTGGTCTAAAGTTACCTTCAAACTTCACATTCTCCAGCCAATCTTCTTGAGCATAAGAATGTTTTTTTACTATATCTTGGGAATACGTTTCATCAAAAGTTTCTATCAATACCAATACTTCACCATTGCGTTTTTTTATGGTATCCAAAGACAAACCAAACAATGGAGAATCATCCGTAATCTTATGTACCAAGGTCCATGTCAAGGGAAAAAACATAATATTATCAACTTCCAAGTTCAATTGGTAATATTGTTTGATAAAAGAGTGTTCACCATCTTCTTTATCCAAGGCTAAATACACGTTGACTTTTGATTTTAATAATACATTGTCACGCATGTTAACAATCTTAAACATGACTGCTTTTGTATCTTCAAAAGGCGTAATTATAATATTTTCTGAGAATCCAATTTTTGCATTTGGTTTAGAGAAACGTCCATATAATAACCCAGTCGCAATCGCAAAAGCCATCAATCCAAAAAACGCTTCGATCATCGCAACAATTTCAGCACCTGTACCACCTGGAGAAACTGAACCATAGCCGACTGTTGTAAAGGTTTGTGTTGAGAAAAAGAAAGCACTAAAAAAAGGCGGTTGATTATCAGGAATACCCTTCAATTGATCAATACCGATAAACATATACACCCCAGAAAAGAATAAATTCAAAACGATGTAAATTACCAATAAGATAATTAAAAATTTAGGCAAAGACGTATCCAACATATACTTGTAAAAGTCTTGCATCTTTGTCAATCCCCCTTTACGTACGATGTTGTATGAACCATCTCGGTTCATCATACGGGAGATTGGTTTTTGAAATTTTGATCCTAAACCGGGGTCTTTTACTGTTTTCACAAAACAAAAATAAGTATTCCTTGCAAGAAGTAGTATGAAAAAAGGGGGGATTATCCCTTTTTAGGCTTACAATTTTTTGTTATTTTATTCACAAACTCCTCTTCTTCGAACGGTTTTATAATGTAATCATTCATTCCTATTGCAAAATAATTATCAATATCGTGTTTAAATGCATTAGCTGTCAAGGCAACAATAGGAGTGTCAATTTTCATTTCATTACGAATTATTAAAGTCGCTTCAATACCATCCATTTCAGGCATCTGAATATCCATCAAAATTAAATCAAAGTGATCTTTGTGCAACTTTTCTATGGCTAGAAGTCCATTTTCAACTTCTACTACTTCACACCCCATTAATTCAAGACTTTTACCTGCAATCAAGCGATTAATTTTATTGTCTTCTGCCATTAATATACGCGCGCCAACTATGGATATTGATTTGTCTTCTAATGATACCTCTTGATCTACCCAATCAAACGATTTTGTTAAAGTTAACTCAAATTCAACGACCGTGCCTAACTGTTTTTCACTTGAAATTTTCAATTCGCTCCCCATCAATTTTAATAAATCGCGTGAAATAGTCATTCCCAATCCTGTTCCTTCAAATTTTCGATTGGCTGTATTCAATTCTTGTGAAAACTTCTCAAATATTTTCCCAATAAACTCTTGTGACATTCCAACTCCTGTATCAACTGCACGAAAACGAAGTTGTTGTTTTTGCTCATCAGAATGTAGCAGATCGATATATAACTTAACAAACCCTTTTTCTGTAAATTTAATAGCATTTCCTAACAGATTGATGATTACCTGACGCAAACGTACTTCATCTCCAAGCATATAAGGATAAATACTTTCACCTCGCTCAATCGTAAACGACAATCCTTTTTCTTCTGCGGTAGGTTTAAATATGAAGTCTATGGAATTCAATAAATTAGAAAAATCAAAGGGGGCATCGTATAACTTCATTTGTCCAAATTCAATCTTAGACATATCGAGTATATCGTTCAAAATAGATAGCAAATGAGTTGCAGCACTTTTCGACTGAAAAACATAGTTCAACAAAGCCTCATCCAAACATTCTTTTTCAATCAAACGAATCATTCCTATAATTACATTGAGTGGTGTACGAATTTCGTGGCTCATATTTGCCAGAAACACCTCTTTTGCTTTAGATGCTTTCTCTGCAATATCTCTTGCATTTGCTAATTCTACTTCAAGAATTTTCCTATCTGTAACATCTAGATGTACGCCGATCGAACCGACACACTCGCCTTTATCATTAAAATTTGGTGCGCCACTAATAAACCAAATTCTTTTTTCACCTGATTTGGTTATTATTTCAATCTCAAAACCATCTGAAAGACCTGTTTGCCTTTCATTTAGTTTGGAAGCAATAATCGATTTATTCGTTTGATCCAATAATAAATCACTAGGCCTTTTCCCTATAATTTCTTCTTGTGAAAAACCAGACATTTCACAAAATGTTTGATTTACATATAATGCATTATCAAAATTATCAACTTCAACCAAACCCAAATTCATATTTTTGGTGATATTTCTATGCTTCTCTTCTTGATTGGAAATCTGGATATTTTTTTGCTTCAATTGATTAACTAATTCTTTGATTTCCTCATTATTAATCTCAACATTCTTTAAAATATGTAAAAAATCAAATGTTAAATCAAAATCAGAAAAATCAGAAACAACCAACTTATTCTGTTTCAATTCTTCAATATTTTGAAACCAAGGTGTAAGAATAAATAGCAACGATTGCTTTTCATCAATAAATTCTACTTGTCCCTTAAAAAGGATATTACTTTGATTATTTTTTAAAATGAAAAATTGGGTCTTATCCGCACGAATATTTTCTATCGTTAATGAAGTTAAGAATGGTCGTTCAATACTAAATATTTCAGCAAAACTAATAGACTTCACATCACCAATTATTTTGGTCAAACTCTTCCCTTGTGAAAGGATTGTTAAATTACTATCCACTTCCAAATGGAAAGGAAAAATACGATTTAGCTGTCTATCCCCTAATATTATTCCCATACAATTGCAAAAACCTCGTGATCAGAAGATTCTTCTCTAGATTCAAGCAATTCTAAAGAAACTTTACAATTATAAAATTTCCCTAAACCATAAATCAAACCTTTGACAAAATCCTGTAAACCAACTCTTTTAGAATAATAATGTAAATGTAGACTATTCTCTTCTATGTGACTAATTTTAAACTCTGGAGGTGTCAATCGTGGATAAATCATCATCACACGGTTATGAAATAAAGGAAGATTAATTAAAAACTCTTTAAAATTATTTCCACCACTTTCTAGTAAATAACCATATTTTTCTTTTCCAGAACGTAAGATCCACCATTCACCAAATGCCATCAATACATCGCTTATTGATATCTCCATTTCTTCTGAAACTGCACCTGCTAATTTATAAGTAACGTCGTCATCGTATGGCTCATTACTAATAAAAAAGTCAATATCTATACCACTTCTTTTTTTTATTAATTGCCATTTTTCATAGCCGAAATTCTCAATTACTAACTCTTCAATTGCTTTGTTAACGATTCCGTACATGTGTTGTATTTTATACTTAGTATGGGTAAAATTACTCAATCCATTGGGAAAATCAAAAAATGAAATTGTTAAGCTTTACTTAATATAAAAATGAAGCAAGACTACTACTTAGTATATCTATCCAATATCTCTACATACAAAGCTTCATATATTGGAAGAAGCTTAACTAAACTGAATTTTTTAGAATGTTCCCAGGCATTCTGTTTAAATTGTGCTAATATATTTTTGTCATGTAAGATTTTAATGGCATTAATTGCCATATCATTAACATCACCTACATCAGACAAATATCCCGAAAAACCATGAAGATTTACTTCTGGAATCCCCCCTGTATTGGAAGAAATCACAGGAACTCCCAATGCCATAGCTTCCAATGCTGCCAATCCAAAGCTTTCTGTTTCGGATGGCAAAATAAATAAATCACTTAATTCCAATACATGAGAAGTATCACGAACCTTGCCAACAAAAATTACACGATGACAAATTTTAAGTTCTCTAGCCATTCTCTCAGCTAAACTTCTTTCTGGTCCATCTCCGGCTAATAATAATTTAGAAGGTATATTTTCATTGATTTTTGCAAAAACTGAAACTACATCTTCAATCCTTTTTACAGGTCTAAAGTTAGAAATATGACAAATTATTGGCTCTTCATCCAAAGCATAGCTCCTTCTCTTAACTAAATCTAACGTTGGTAAACTTTCATTTGTAACAATAAAATTCGGTATTACCCGAATATCTCTCATTGTATCAAAATGAGCATATGTATCATTTTTTAAACTTTCAGAAACAGTTGTAACTGCATCTGATTTATTTAAACAAAAAGTTATCACAGGTTCAAATGATGGGTCTTTACCAACTAACGTTATATCAGTACCATGTAATGTAGTAATGAAAGGAATCAAAATTCCTTGGGATTTTAATATTTCTTTAGCCATATAGGCAGCAGAAGCATGGGGTATTGCATAATGAACATGCAGCAAATCAAGCTTTTCATATTTAACAACATCAACAATTTTAGAAGTCAATACTGTTTCATATGGTTGAAAATCAAATAATGGATAATCAGAAACTGAAACCTCATGATAAAATATATTCTCTCTGAAACTACCTAATCTAACAGGTTGAGAATAAGTGATGAAATGAATTTGATGCCCCTTCATTGCAAGAGCTTTCCCTAACTCTGTTGCAACCACACCACTTCCTCCAAATGTAGGGTATAACACAATTCCAATTTTCATACTTATTTCTTTTTTCTATTTAACACGGCCTCATACATCACCTTTTGAATTTCTGTACGAATTCCCATATTTACTAATTTTTTATTTTCTGCACTTGGACAAACCCTATTGGATAAAAACACATAATTAATTTTATGAACGGGATCCGCCCATGCAAAAGTTCCTGTAAACCCTGAATGGCCGAAACTTTCACTTGATGCTTCATCACAACAAGGTCCATCTTTTCTAGAAAATGTTGGTTTATCAAAACCAGCACCTCGTCTATTACCAGGAAATTGAACTTTTGTATATTCTTCTACAACAGAAGGTTCAATCAATTGTTTATCTCCTGCCTTTCCTTTATTTAAAAACAATTGCATAATTGCAGCTAAATCTGTAGAATTCGCAAATAAACCAGCATGCCCCCCGACACCTCCAAGCATAGCAGCTCCCGGATCGTGTACAAACCCATGCAATAATTGCTTACGAAAAGTCTGATCATTTTCGGTTGGTACAATTCGATCTAAGGATGCAAAAGTTTGAGGTAAATAACCTATGTTTTTCAAATTCAATGGTTTATAAACTTGTTCAGCTACAAAATCATTCAATGATTGATTAGCTTGTTTTTCAACAATTTTCTTAATAAAATAGTAACCTAGATCAGAATATAAATAATGATTTCCAGGAGTTAAACCGCTCGATATAATTCGATTATATATTGTATCTGCATAATCTGAACGTAGCCATAAATCTTTAGCTACATGGTATTCAAAACCTGGCTCTTTTTGTTTTCTGTAGTAATTAGGATTAGGTTGATTATTTGAAAGTGTTTTTTTATAAAAAGGAATCCAAGCAACCAGCCCTGTTCGATGTGCCATCATATTTCGGAGTAAAATATCTTCAAATTCATTTCCGGAAACAATTTCAGGTATATAGTCTTTTAACTTTTTATCTAATGAAAACTTATTTAACGTTTGTAGTCTCATTATTGCAAGTGTAGAAGCAGCAATCTTTGTAACTGATGCAACATCGTAGATATGATCGTTACGAACTGAATCTTGGGAATCATATGTCGTTGTTCCAAAACTCTTTCTGTATATTATCTTACCATCAACTGCTAATAAAACTTGACATCCAGGGTAGGCACCTTGTCTAATTCCTTTTATTGCAATTTTATCAATCTCATCTAATTTAACAACATCAATTCCAAGTAAAGATGGATTAACTTCTTCCAACAAAACACTCTCAACAAGTGGAACAGGTTCACTTTTCACCTTTAATACATCCTGTTTTTGTGATATTGGTCTTGAACAATACATCCAACCATATCCTAATCCTACAATAGTAGCTACAACAAATAAAGTCCACAGTTTTTTCATAGTAATACAATGTCTATTCAAAGGTAAATGAAATTAATGAAATGAAACTATTTGAACTTACAACAAATACTTTTCTATCTTTGTTTATATACTATAAAAAGTACAATTATGAAATTAAGTGCTCATTTTTATTTATTAAACGATGATTTTTCACCTGAATACGCAGAAGCAAATCACAATGGAAATGAATCCGAAAACAATCCTAAATATGAATGGGAAGATGAATTATCAATCGAAGAAGGATTAAAAGAAATAAAATTTGAAGAAAAAGGAACTTATGTTTTACAAGGAGAAACAAATGAAGGTCCATTTTCATATGAAATTCCTAACACATTTTTAATTCATTTGATAATGGAAAATGGAATAAATACTGCTTTTGCAATCTCTGAAAGCATAATGGACTCTTATCAATTTAATGAAAAAGAGTCTAAAGTAGAAGTTTTCATTAAAGATTACGAACCACATTCAAATCCAATAGCAGGAGTATATATTGCATCTAAAGAGTTTCCAAAACCACTTACTAAAGAATGATTCGCGTTAGTAACGTAAATTTTGAAAGAGATCGAAAGATTTTAAATAATATCAACTTTACAGTAAAAAAAGGTGAGGTATTTGGAATTGTTGGTCCCAGCGGTGCAGGAAAATCAACTTTATTAGCAATAATAGGAGGACTATTAGATGCAACATCAGGAAATGTTAAATTAGAAAAAGAAATTATTTACGGTCCAAAAGACCGACTTATTCCTGGACATCCGGAAATACAAATTGTAAATCAAGAATTCGGATTAGACTTATATCATACAGTCAAAGAAAATCTAAGTGTTAAAGCAAATCATCTAACAATTGCAATTAAACAAGAGTTTATCGAAGAATTACTTCAACTTTTAGAGCTTAAAAGTGTCGAAAATCAACAAGCAATAACACTATCAGGTGGAGAAAAACAAAGATTAGCATTAGCACGAGCATTAATTATGGAGTCAAAAGTCATCCTTCTTGACGAACCTTTCGCTCACATGGATGCACATATCAAAAGAAAAGTTATTAATTATTTGATTGCATTAAAAAAAACCAGAAAAACGAGCTTTATTTTTGTTACACATGAAGGTTTAGACGTACTAACACTTGCAGATAGAATTGCCTATTTTAATTATGGGGAAATTAATCGAATCGATAATCCTTTAAATTTCTTCGAAAACCCTACAAACTATCAAGAAGGATTATTTTTCGGAGAATTAAATGAAATTAAACTAGGAAATAAAACATATTTAATAAGACCAAACACTATTTCAACACATAATTTTCATAACGCAATAGAAATTACAGTAAAATTTTCACACGCTATTTATGCTGGTGGATTTTATCAAAATTATTTTCAATTCAAAAAAAATAAAACAATCATTTTTTACCATAATGAAATTTTAAAGGATGCCAATAAAATCTATATCAAGAAAAATTAGAACACTGTCTTGGAGGGAGGTTTTTACCACATTCAAACAAACAACTATTGAATTTGCAAGTGAAAAAAGTCTTTTTCATGGTGCAGCCCTTTCATATTACACCATTTTTGCATTAGTTCCCATCTTGTATCTATCAATAGTATCATTCGGTCAATTTATCGGTCAAGATAAAATGTTAGCGATAATATCTCGCGTATTAACAGAACAAATAGGCATAAAGGATGTGAAAGGTATCATTGATTTTTTACATGAAATCAACTTTCACAAAAGTAATTTTGCATTACAAATAGTTGGAATTGTGGTATTATTACTTTCATCTACTGCCATTCTTGCTTCTTTAAAGCACAGTATAAATGAATTTTACGACATAGAGCTTATTCATGAAAACAAAAAGAAAATGATTGTGGCAACTGTAAAAGATAAATTGCAACATACGTTTTTACTAATGTTATTTGGACTAATTGTTATCATAACTTACTTTGCTCAAATCATAATTCTTTCATTGGGAGATAAAATTTTTATGAATCTTCATGCAATACATGATATTTTTATTTTTTTAACTCAACATCTTATTCCATTCACGACAAATATTGTGATCTTTTATTTCATTCTTAAATATGTTTCAGATGGTATTGTTGCTAATAAGTTTGCTTTAGCTGGAAGTTTCGTTACCTCTACACTCCTATATTTAGGGCAATTATTGATAAAATATTACTTGACACACTATTTCTTCGCTAAAGATGCTGGTATAGCAGGAACAATTCTTATTCTCCTAACTTGGGTATATTATACATCTCAAATTATTTTCTTTGGTGCAAAGTTTATTTGTGTTTACGCTAGAATATCAGGAAATCCAATAGATGTGAAATAATTATTTAATAAAATATAATCCATCGTTGTAGGTAATAACTTCCTCAACAACTAACATCTGCAAAGCTTTCTTTACATCTACTTTATATGCATCTCCGATTATATTGAGTAATAAATCAAACGATTTAGGTGTTATTTTTAGTTCACTTAAAATTAAATTCTGAAGTTTATGAAGTGTAAGCATCTCTTTTTTTAATCCTTTACAATAATCACATTTTCCACAAAGCTTTGCTTTTTGACCAAAATATTCAATTAAAAACTTCTCTCGACAATGTGATCGCGTCAAATAATTAACCATTTCTTGCCAACGATCATAAGCCCTATACTTCCTATCATAATATACCTCATCAGATAGACGCATATAGTCATCAGGTAGTCGCTCATGTAAAAATGTTACTTTAGGTAAATCTGTTTTCCAAGATATATCAATAATACCATTTTCTTCTAAAAATTGAAACTGTTTAACTAATTCAGTCACTGAAACACCTAACTTAGATGCTAAAAACTCTTCATCAACATTAAAATAGTATTCAAAAATACCTGGATAATTTCTTGACAATAAGCTTATCAATTTAAGCGTACGATCATGTTTAATTTGAAAACTATATAAGGTTGTATTACCGACAGCAAACTTCAATCTTGTTGGTGTGAATATACTTTCTGTAAACAACAAATCACCATTCATTTCTAGAATTTTCAATGATTGAAAAGTTGGAATTAATTCCAATCTAAACGAATTACAAAATTCATTTAATTGGATAGGAAAGGTCTCTCCCTCTCCAGATCCAATTGCTAAATGTAAATAATTACATAACGCTCTGTAAGTCGATTTTACTATTTCAATTGGTGGAAATTGCTGATCAACTAATTTCTGCTGTTTTTCTATATCCTTTTGTTGAAACAACACCAAAGTCCTAGATTCTTTACCATCTCTCCCTGCTCTTCCTGCTTCCTGAAAATATGCCTCTATATTAGATGGGAATTCATAATGAATAACATAACGAACGTCTGGCTTGTCAATCCCCATTCCAAAAGCGTTCGTTGCTATCATAATTGGAGTTTTATTCTCAATCCAATTACTCATCATCAAATCACGTGTTTTCGCATCTAGTCCTCCGTGATATATTCCAGAATTTACACCTCTTAATAAGAGATAATTTGCTAATTCTTTTACACTTTTCCTTGTTTGACAATAGATTACACCACAAAAATCAGGGAATTTCTCAATCCACTTAAATAACGCATCCTCTTTATTTTCAACAGGACAAACCTCATAACTCAAATTTTCACGATGAAAATCTCCTTCAAATACACTTGGATTTTTTAATTCTAATTGTTTAATAATATCTTGCTTAACCTCTTTAGTTGCTGTTGCCGTTAATGCAATAATTGGAACTTCAGGATGGTATTGTCGTAATAAAGATATCTTCTTATAATAAGGTCTAAAGTCATGTCCCCATTCAGAAATACAATGTGCTTCATCTACAACAATCAAAGAAACATTCATTTGCTTAAATCGTTCAATAAACAACTTAGATTGAACTCTTTCTGGAGAGGTGTATAAAAAATCCAATCCTCCAAATTTAGCATTATCAAGAGATATATCTATCTCACGATAACTCATCATACTCGTAATAGCTTTAGCTCTAATTCCTTTTTTCTCAAGTTGCTCAACCTGATCGTGCATCAAAGCTATCAAAGGGGATATAACCAAACAAACACCTTCTCTTGCTATTCCAGGTATTTGAAAACAAATGGACTTACCTCCACCTGTTGGCAATATTGCTAGAGTATCTTTACCATAAATTACCGAGTCAATTATATCAGATTGCAATGAACGAAATGATTCAAACCCCCAATACTTCTTCAATAATTTTAGACTTTCATTCATCGATATTCACCTCCTACTTTTCACAATATAACTGTATCATAGCATGTACACCTTTATCGCCTAATTCTTGAGCCTTAGTCAAATCATTACAACCATCATCATGCTCACCAGTCTTAATCTTTGCTACCCCTCGTGCGATATAAACTTTAGAAAAATCAGATTTTAAACTAATCGCACTATCAAAATTTGTAATTGCTTCTTGGTATTTCCCTTGTACATAATATACATTTCCTAATTCAAAATACGCTTCAGGATAACTTGTATTAATAGCTAATGCTTTCAAATAATCTTTAATCGCTGCACGATAACTTCCTGTAGCTTGATGAGAATTCCCCCTATTATAATATGCTGTTGCATGTTTTTTATTTATATGAATTGTTTGATTAAAATCACTGATTGCATCTTGATAATGTCCTAAAATATTATAAATTTCACCTCTACAATTATATGTTTCAGCAGCATTCGGATTAATATTTAAAGCATGATTAAAATCAGTTATTGCTCCCCTAAAATCTCCCAATTCTCTTTTTGAGTTACCCCTATGTATATAGGCATCGCCTAAATTTGGATTAATTTTCAAAGATTTACTAAATTCAACAATCGCTGATTTATAATTTCCTTCTGCAATCTTTGCCAAACCTAACTGCAAATAATCTTCTGCCGTTTGAGAAAAAACTACAATCGGAAAAATAAATATTAGTATGAAAATGTATTTATACATAGTCTATTCACTATAATGTAAAAATACAAAAAAAGCAGTAATCAACTTAATACACATCAAGTATAAACAATGAATAACAACATTCGTTGAATTAAAAAATCCTTCTATAAAAAAATAGTTAAGCATCCAATTGTCCATCTTATTCATTATACAAATAACAAAATGAAGATGAATCTACCTCTCCCTCCGAAGGGAGATTGAGAGGGATGATATTTATCCTATTTTAATTCAAACAAGATTCTTACGTTTTTTATATATTTTTACAATAAACAAACAACACATTTAAAATGAATACGTTATTTTTATTTTTTATCTCACTCATTATTTTTTCATGTAACAATTCGACTACATCAAATCTGAAAAAAAATAAACAAATTAATAAGAAAGTAAATGAAAAATTATACCATTTAGATACAACTTCAATCACTGAATTTAATTTTGCAAAAAACAATTTTAAAGATGACATCAAGTATGACACTTTAAACATAAAAAAAGTAAATGGAACTATTAATTTACCTATAGACAAAAAAACAATTACATTCACCTCATTTTCAGACACCTTATCTAATTCTTATGAAACTGAAATTGAAGAATATAATTATATAGGCAAATTTGATAAAATTGGTTTATACATCGTTGAAGGATTATTTTGGGAGCATTTTGAATATTATTTAATAGACAAAAAATCAGGTAAAAAGACTACATTATGGAATAAACCTAAAATTTCATCTACTCACAAATTTATTGCAAATTTATCAATGCCATATGGACTTGAAGGTATTCCAAATGGAATTCAAATTTGGAAAATAAACTACAATTCAAATAACAAAAAAGAACTATCTAAAATTTCCAAGAAGATAGAAATTGATCAACAAAATTGGGTACCCATCGATCTGTTTTGGAAGTCTGATAATTCATTAATCTTAAAAGTAATTTCAGTAGAAAACTTTCTTAAATCAAATGGAGAAATCGAAAAAATAAATTCAAACGAATGTTATTATTTGAGGTTAAATATTCATATTTAACAATAGATGTAAGTAACATTATTTACTTAATATAAGTATTTGCAAAAGAACTTTCATGAAGTTTAAAAACTATAAATCAATCATAAAATTGATCATTCAAATATTCAAATTCCGAACAAAATGAATCCAATGATTAACCTTTCCTATTTTCCTTACAGACTGAATTTCAAATACCCGTTTCGTATTGCTCATACAGAAAGAACTGGTACTGATAATGTGTATATTTTAGTAAATCAAGGAAAACATCACGCTTGGGGTGAAGCCGTTTTTATACCATACTATACGGAAACATTGGACACATTTAAAGCCTTAATTTCACAAATCAAACTTCCAGAAAACACCGAAAATATTGGTCGTTTCATTCATCAAATAAAAAAACAACATCCATCAAGTTTATTCTGCATTGCGGGAATTGATATAGCCTTGCATAACCTTCACACTTGCATTACAGGTCAAACCATTGCACAACAATATGGATTAGATGAAAACACAAAAGAAACATCGTTTACGCTAGGCATTGCATCCGATGAAGAAATGGAATACAAGTTCAATGATAATCCATCTATGAACTATTACAAACTAAAAGTGAATCAAGATGAAATTCAACGAATTGTACAAACGTTTGAAAGACTAACAGATAAACCCTTTACTATCGATGCTAACCAAGGATTTACAGATCGAAATGAGGCTTTACAATGGTCTTACAAATTGGCAGACAAAGGAGTACAATATTTGGAACAACCATTCCATAAAGATGATTTTGAAAGTCATTTGTGGTTAAAAAAACAAAGTCCAATTCCGATTATTGCAGATGAAAGTTTCCAACACTTTGAAGATTTAGAAAAAGTGGTGAAGTATTTTGATGGAATTAACTTGAAGGTAATGAAATGTGGTGGAATTTCAGAAGGTGTTTCAGCCCTACAACGCGCCAAAGAAATGGAGTTAAAAAGTATCATAGGTTGTATGAGTGAATCAAGTGTAGTAAGTAATGCTTCTAAACAAATATCATCCTTAGCAGATTGGGTAGATTTAGATGGGCCTTTATTGTTGACGAATGATTTGTATGCGGAGGAGAGATCAGTAGAAGAATTAATGGAAAGATTGAAATATATGTAGAGAAGCAACGCATTGCGTCTGTACATATATTTTATATATTTGTTGCCTAAATATTAATTATAAACAAAAGATTATGAGAATTTTAAAGCGAATTTTAGTTGTATTTTTGGGTTTAGTAGCCCTGTTTTTAATTACAGCATTGTTTGTAGATAAGAAGTTAGAAATTGAGCGTGAGATTGTAATTAACAAACCGGTTGAAGAAGTATTTGATTACATCGTTTTATTGAAGAATCAAGACCATTTCAGTAAATGGGCCTTGATTGACCCAAATTCAAAAAAATCATATAAAGGTACTGACGGAACCGTAGGTTTTGTTTCTGCGTGGGACAGTAAAAATGAAGATTTGGGCGCTGGCGAACAAGAAATATTGAAAATTTCAAAGAATCATAGAATTGATTACGCCTTACGTTTTAAACGTCCGATGGAAGCAAATAATCAAGCGTATTTGATAACAGAACAAGCTGGAAAAAACACAATAGTAAAATGGGGATTTATTGGTGAAATGCCATACCCGTTTAATTTAATGTCCAAATTAATGGGGATGAAAGGTATGTTGGAAGAAGATTTGGATACAGGATTGAAAAATTTAAAAGGAATTTTGGATAAATAATTGAAATGCCGTAGGAGCGAAATATTTTTCGCCCCTACGGCATTTTTACAATATAATTAAACCACTATTTCGCTATCAATTCCATTTGAAAATATTTTAACCTTTGCAAAATGTTGTTCAGCGTTTTTTTCCGTTGGATACCATTTTCGATCATTTTTTACAATGATGACTAACCCGTTGTCATCTCCTAATGAAATGAAATTTTCGCTTTGCTTTCCTTTTTCAAAATAGTTCAAGTGATTTTTATCCATTAGTTGACTTGCAAGTTTCATGGGGTCGTTGGCAACAATTCCAATTTCACTGATCGATAATATAGATGAAGTATCGAACTTTTTTTCTGTTTCGCTAGTCAAATCAAAACGAGTAATAAATTCTATAATGTTATTGTTGTTATCATAGAAATAAACCGCTGTTGCATTCCAATCTTCAAAGTCTGTAATTATTTCATTTTCATTATTTAATAGTAATTTAACTTTTGAGTTTAACCAAGTTGTTGCTTCATTTAATTTATTTTTAGGGATATTAAACGCAAAGTGATAATTAGGGTTTAAGTTACTAGATTTTAAAAATGTTAAAATTGAATTTCCTGCTAAAAATGAAATTGTATTTCGTGCTTTTTTGATTAATTCAAATCCTAATACATTGGTATAAAAGATTTCTGTTCCTTTAAGATCGTCTGTTTGTATTTCAATTTCTTTTATTTCCATTATCAAATGTATTTAATTCAGCTGTTAGAAATTATTTTAATTTAAAGTATCCTCTCCTTTTTTCCAATTACAAGGTGTTAAATCGCCAGTTTGTAATGCGTCTAACACACGAATAACTTCTTCTACATTTCTTCCAACCGCAAGATCATTTACACTCAACCAACGAATAATTCCTTCTGGATCCACAATGAAAGTTGCGCGATAAGCCACTTTTTCTGATGCTTCTAAAATTCCTAATTCTTCTGCTAAGGATTTAGATGTGTCAGCCAACATCGGGAAGTGTAAGTTTTTCAAATCCTCGTGACTTTTTCTCCAAGCCAAATGCACAAATTCACTGTCGGTTGAAGCTCCAATTAACTGAGTGTTTCTTGTTTTGAAATCTTCAAAATGATCGTTGAAACTTGCAATCTCCGTCGGACACACAAAAGTGAAATCTTTTGGCCACCAGAATAGCAACAACCATTTCCCTGCATTGCGGTGTTCTAGGTTATTAACTGTTCCAAATTCTTTCGCGTATTCAATAGATACAACTGCTTTTTTCTCAAATGCTGGGAATTCATTACCAATTCCTAATACTCTATTATTCATCTTTTTTTGTTTTTAATTGTTTATATGATACAAAGATGAAGCAAACACACTTATCAATCAAATCGATAATTACTATATTTACATAGATAAAATTGATACAATGACCATACAACAATTAGAATATATAATTTCATTGGATACCCATCGACATTTTGTAAAAGCAGCAGAACATTGTTTTGTAACGCAACCTACACTGACCATGCAGGTACAAAAATTAGAAGAGGAAATAGGGATTACCTTATTTGACCGAACAAAAAAACCATTAGAACCAACAACTGCTGGGATTCCAATAATAGCAAAAATAAGATCTATTCTCATAGAAATAAACCAATTAAAATCATTCGTTTTCAATGAAAAAGAAAGTTTAGCTGGTACCTATCGACTAGGAATTATCCCAACTATCTCTCCATATCTACTCCCACTATTTTTACAAGATTTTACATCAAAATATCCAGAGGTAAACCTACAAATTAGAGAAATGCAGACTGCCCAAATCATAGACGCACTTAAAAATGGAACCTTAGATATTGGCATTTTGGCAACACCTTTGTTGGATCAACATATACGAGAAATTCCTTTATACAATGAACCGTTTTTAATCTACCTGAATCCTTCAAACAGCTTAATTTCAGAAAATGAAATTGACGCTGACCAATTACCAATGGATACCCTTTTATTATTAGAAGAAGGACATTGCTTCCGTGAACAAGCCTTACGTATCTGTGGAAATAAATCAGAAGTAAACTCTCGTAACTTTTCATTACAAAGTGGTTCCATAGAAGGATTGAAAAACCTGGTAAAAAAAGAAATTGGCTATACCCTAGTCCCATATTTATCTGTTGTTGATGAGATTGGAATACAAGAACTAAAACGATTCTCTTCACCGGAACCATCGCGAGAAATAAGCATAGTTTCCCATAAAGGATTTGCAAAAGAACTCTTATTAGAAAAACTAGGCGATAGCGTTAAATCCAATCTACCCTCAGAATTACACGTAATTGGAAATACTAAAAGGATTGTTTGGAGGTGAATTGTATTATACATTCATAACAATTCTGTTTTGCCTACCTTTATCATACACCCTTAATCTATGACACAAATTCATTCAACCAACAAACGAAACCTCTGGATTATCACTGGAATTACAGTGTTAAATGCCATTGGTCTAACAATAGTTCTTCCTATTCTTCCATTTTTATTATCGGAATATGTCGATGATAAACAAGTTGCAACTTATATGAGTGCCTTGGTCTCCGTATTTGCCTTGTGTACTTTTTTTGCGGCGCCTATTTTTGGTGCGTTAAGTGATCGCTTCGGACGCAAACGAATTTTGATTTTCAGTTTAATGGGTTCCGCAATTGGATATTTCTTACTTGGAATTGGTGGAGCTATATGGGTATTGTTTTTAGGGAGAATTATAGATGGATTAACTGCTGGAAATCAAAGTACTTTGTTTGCCTATATTTCCGATAGTACAGAGGCTGCTGAACGTGGAAAATGGTTTGGTATCTTAGGAGGAGCAATCGGTTTGGGGTTTATGATTGGTCCCGCGATTGGAGGAATAATAGGATCCATATCAATTACTTTACCCTTTTTTGTCACCGCAGGAATCACTATCATTTCCATTCTTTGTGTACTCATTCTACTTCCTGAATCATTACCTATTGAAAAACGAAGTAGTCATTTCAATCTAAAAAGTTTTAATCTATACAGTCAATTTAGTGAGGTTTTTCAAATCAAACAGGCTAGAACATTACTAATTACAGGTGCTTTCTTTTTTATTGGACTGATTATCTGGCAATTCAATACGAGCGTTTATTTAAAAGATGAATTACATTGGAACACTTCTTTTATCGGAGCAGTATTTATGACAGTTGGAATTTGTGACATCCTTTCAAGAGTAGTTTTACTTCCTTTGCTTTTAAAAAAATGGAGCGAAAAAACATTAGGTGCTGTTGGATTATTGGGACTTTGTTTAGGATTAGCCTGTTTATTTGTAAGTAGTTACTTTCCATCCGGATATTTGATCTTTACAGCAGTTGTATTGATTGTAATAGGAGAAGGATTGTTTGATCCATCCTATAACTCACAATTATCCAATTCAGTAAGTGATACAAAACAAGGACTATTACAGGGAACCAACCATAGTTTACAAGCCTTATATCGCGTGATAATACCAATTGGTGCCGCTACAATTTACACCTTCAACCACGGTGTCATTTTCGCACTAGCTTCCTTCATACTATTGATTGGATTAGCTCTCTACCTCAGAGTAAAACACGAATAAAAAAAAGGCGAATCAACTTCTCCCTTTCTTATTCTGTATTAAAAATCAATCATTTAACATTCAAAATTCGATTAAAGCCCTCTACTCTTCTTGATGTTTTCGTAGGCTTCTTGAATTTTTTGGAATTTTTCTTTCGCACCGTGTTGGTACTCCTCACCCAACGAAGCTACTTTGTCTGGATGGTAACGAATCGCCATTTGACGGTATGCCTTTTTAATTTCTTCATCAGTCGCAGTAGCCTCAATTCCTAGCACTTTGTAATCTGAATTTACATCACGGAAAAACATATTTTTCACGGTTTCAAAATCAGATTGCGGAATACCTAATAAGGTTGCGATTTTTTGAAGTAATGTAATTTCAATTTGCGCAACATCTCCATCTGCTTGGGCGATACCAAACAAATAATGCAATAATTGGATACGAACTTCCTCTTGCGTTCGCGTACGAATATCTTGACAAATTCGTTCTAATGGAATATCATTGGAATCTAAAAACTGCTTTAATGTTTGCAAATGTTGCACTGAAAAGTTAGGACCAAATTGTTGAGCAAAAAAAGCTTTTACATAATTCAACTCAGCTTTTACAACCTTTCCATCTGCACGCATAATAGCAGCAGACAAAGCAATCAACATTGTTGGGAAATCACTTGTTGATGAACGCTGTTGGTAAAAACTAAAAATATCTTCT
>CANGHE010000011.1 GCA_947453545.1 Flavobacteriia bacterium | reverse complement strand
ACACCTATCGTTGCATCACCACTATTACTCCATGAAAAGGTGGATCCTGTTGGTGTACTTGTATAATTTGAAGCAGGTACACTTGCACCAGCACAATAAGAAGCATCTGTTGGTACTGTAACAGTAGGTACAGGGTTAACAGTAATTTTATATGTTACAGCTGTTCCTACACATGTATTTAAAGTTGGAGTAACTGAAATGGTTGCAATTTTTGAGGAATTAGTAGCATTTATTGAAGTAAACCCAGCAATAGTACCTGTACCACTTGCACCAACACCTATCGTTGCATCCCCACTGTTAGACCATGCTAAAGTTGCACCTGCAGGTGTAGTCGTAAAATTAGAAGCTGGAACACTTGCACCAGCACAATAAGAAGCATCTGTTGGTACAGTTACTTTTGGCACTGGATTAACCGTAATTTTATATGTTACTGCTGTTCCAGCACATGTATTTAATGTTGGAGTAACTGAAATGGTTGCAATTTTTGCGGAAGTAGTAGCATTTATTGAAGTAAACCCAGCAATAGTACCTGTACCACTTGCACCAACACCTATGGTTGCATCCCCACTGTTAGTCCAAGCGAAAGTTGCACCTGTAGGTGTACTTGTATAATTCGAAGCTGGAACACTTGCACCAGCACAGAAAGAAGCATCTGTTGGAGCATTAACAGTTGGTACTGGATTTACTGTGATTTTATATGTTACAGCCGTACCTACACAACCATTAAGTGTAGGTGTAACTGAAATGGTTGCAATCTTAGCTGAAGTTGTCGCATTAAGCGCAGTAAATCCAGCGATATTACCTGTACCACTTGCACCAACTCCAATAGTTGCATCACCACTGTTAGTCCATGCAAAAGTTGCTCCTGTAGGTGTACTTGTATAATTCGAAGCTGGAACACTTGCACCGGCACAATAAGAGGCATCTGTAGGAACACTGCAAGTAGGCTTAGCATTAACCGTTACTATTATCTCTTGAAAATCTTGACAAGCAGCGTTACTTGGAGTAGCAAGAATCGCATAAACATAATAAGTAGCAGCCGTATTTGGTAATGATCCTGCTGTTCCTAAAACGGGCATGTCTAATGAAGCTTTTCCCGCTGCTGGAGTAGCTGAACCTAATACATTTGTTAAAGCATAAACTGCTGCAGCTGTAGTTTGTTTTGTAGTTGAATAAACAAATTTAATTGCATTTGTACCTGAAGCGGATGTAGATACACCAATCACTGTTGGGTCTGCACCAGCACACAAATTCTGACCACCGCCAGTTGGTAAAGTAATTGTTTCACAACAACTAATAGTGAAACATTCCGTTTTCTTTTGTCCACAAACGGAAGGGGTTGTACTTTGTGAAGTAATAGTAATGTCATCAACCGCTAAAGGTGGGTCAAGGCTAGATGATGCATCATTTACCCAACGAATTCTAAAATATAGGGTAGCTTGGTTATCCCAAGCAGGATCAGTAATTGTAAGTCCTTGCCATGCAGCTTGACCTTTTAATTTACTACCCGCTGCAACCCAAGCAGTTCCATTCGTTGAATATTCGATCTGTCCATAATCATTTCCAGATGCATCCCCTTTACCAAGCCATTTACAAGTAAAACGAATTCCAGTTTTTCCTACTGTACTAAATGGTTTAAAAGTTAATTTTTGATCAGATGCAGCACTACAATAATTTGGATTTTTTGGTGGGAAATTAGTTGAGCTTGAACCACAATTCGCTCCACAAGTATTTGTCGCGATAATATGTAAGTATTTATTCCCTGTTGTAGTACTTCCTGTTGCTGGGGTTAAATTGGCTATCGTATAACTGAAATTAGCACAAGTACCTCCTGTATAATCGTCAGAAACAATAAAAGTATTCGTTGTAGAACTTGAATTGTCAATGGTATAATTGGTAGCTGCTCCGTCAAAATTTTCAGCAAGTAATGTTTGTGAACCTGAAGTTCCAGCAGAAGTCGGAGAAGTTATATCAACACAATACTGGGTACTTGATGAAGGTAATTTAACTAAGGCACTATCTGAAGTTGCACCTGTTGGCTTGTATGTTGCAGCAACTGGGGAAGTTATCGGAGAAGTCCATGCATAAGTATATCTTGTTGTATTAGATGTTGGGGTAATTGTAATAGAACCTAAAGTACTTGTTGAAGGATTACAATTTGTAAAAGATTTACTATAAACAGGAGGAGTAATTGCAGTAACAATAATGTCTACCGTATCTTTAACAAAAGAACATGGCCCAGAAACAGTCCATACAAATTTATTACTTCCAACCTGTAAACCCGTAACAGTACTATTATTAGCATTTACATTTGTTACGGTAGCAGGTGAATTAACAGCTGTAGCATTCCATGCTCCAGTCCCAACAGCCGCTAAAGTTGCTGTTGTTGTACATATATTTTGATCGGGCCCAGCGTCTGCTATCGTAATACCAGAAGTACTTGAAATCTTGTACCCACAAACCGATCCACCATAACCATCAATTACGATTACATATGTTTTACCTGAAGTCAAGCCCGTACATTGAAGCGTATATGGAGAAGTTGCAGCACCTGTAATTGGAGGTGCTCCTGGAGGAACCACTACTTGCATATTACCAGAAACAGCCGTAGTAAAAGCATTACAATTTGTGCCATCAAAAACGCGAATTTGAATACCTTGACTTGAATTAGTTCCATCAAAACAAAATGGCACATCAACTATAAAAGTAGCTGTAGTTGCATTTGCAACAAATTTCACATAGGAGTTATTTTCAATACTTACCCCTGACCCCATAGAAGTACAAGGATCCATTCCACTAGGACAAAACTGAGTAGCACCTGAGCCCGCTTGATTAGCAGCATAAAAAGAACTCGTAATCCCTTCAACACCATTTACGTCGCAGATTGTATATGCCGTAGGACAAAAATTTCCAGGTTGAGTTAATACTACATCTGAACAACTGTACAATATCGTAAACCCATCTTCATTAATATCAGGATTTAGATAATCAGTATAAGTATTTTGGGTTCCATCGGATGTCCATTGTATAGTCAAACAAGTACCAGTAGATTGAACTTTAATTTCATCAAAGGTAGTAGCCGTATTAATGAAAGCCAAATTAGATGGATATTTGCCCATATCTGCAGATGAAACTCCTCCCAACTGCAACAACTCTTTTCCTGCAGTAGCTGCTCCACCATCATAAATCACTAATTTATCTTGCCTATGAATCGAGGTAATATTAACAAATTCTAAACGAACACTTTTGGTTGGATCACTCGAACATATTTTTTTCGTATATGTTTTGTTCTTCAAATATTTGCCCGTTGAACCACCATCGTCCATAATAATACCAGAACAACCATTAACAGCTGTATTATCAATAACTGCAGCAGTTCCAGTTACGCATGATAAATCAGCCGAAAACCCCGCATTTGTTCCAGAACCATCAGAAACAAAAACAACTTTTAATTTATCATTTTTCGATAAAAATGTAGGATCAAACCCGTATGTCAAATCGGATGACAACAAGGTAGCTATCGGTGTTGAAGAGGCTGGATCATCGTAAATTTCGATATAATCTCCATCACTCATAGTCGCAGAACCAAGTTGAAACATTGTAAAAACCAATTTCACATGATCCGTTGCTGTAGGCGCTTGAATAATAATTGTCTTATTCAAATTATTCCCATAATTTGCGTTAAGCCCTGGATCCAAGAGCGTACCCTTACAGCCAGTCAATGTAACAGTTTTACTGTTAGCTGACATGTCAAATTGCGAAAATGAAATTTGAGAAACGAGTATCGCAATTAAAAAGACAATGAAACGAAAAACATTCATATATTTTATTTTTATAATTATAAGACCAATATTAAATCAAGAGGTTGCCAAAAATACAAAAAAAAATCTCCTAAAAAAAGGATGTAATTCCTAAGTGGATTCTATTAGTCATTGATTCTAACAGAAATATTAAATTCAAAAAAACATAACGTCTTGAAATTATGTCAAGACGTTATGTTTTCAATGAAATTAAATTTTTTAAAAAACAAACTGATAATTAATTGCTTAAATAATGAAATTTAAATTGATATTCTTTATTTGTATCATTAATTATCTTAAGTAAATAAATACCACTATCTAAGTGGCCTAAATCCAATTCATTATTTCCTTTATTAAGATAGAAAGTTAAAATATGTTTACCATATAAATCAACAACTTCTACTTTAGAATTCTGTAATATATGTTGAATTTGTAATTTTCCATATGTTGGATTTGGATAAATAATTATATTGTTTTTTTCAATCTCATCCAACTGTGCCTTTGATTGATTTGTTAGCGTAATTCTAAATGAATATACAACTCTTAATTTACCCCTTTTCGTTTTTACTGTAACTGTTACAACACCATTTCCTAAAGCTGTTAATAATCCAGATTGAGATATCGTTGCCAATTCAGAAGGAAAAACAGACCAAACTAATGAAGTATCACTAGTGTTTGTTGGACTAAACACAGCATGTAATTGCATAGTACCTCCAGCAGTAGAAATTATTGTATCACCATTTAACGATTGAATTCTAATCGATTGAACTGGAATAAAATTTGTATCAACAATTATTTGATGTTTGGCTATACGTAATGGATTAAGTCTTGATTGAGCAGTTATAGTAGCTACCCCTTGATTCAATGCTGTAACAAATAAATAATTGGTATCTATTGTAATTATACCTTTTGGAAACACTGACCAAGTTATAGGATCTATAGTAGAAGAGGTAGGATAATTTATCAATGCTAAATTTAATGTATCACCGATTACTTTAATTATAGAATCTCCTGAAAGCGTTATGATTTTATTATAACTAATATCTAAAAAAACAGGATTTACATCTAAAGTAACACTGTTACTTACGTATCCTTCGTCTAATGCGTATGCAGTCACTACTATAGTTCCTTTTTTGAAAACACGCAATAAACCAGAGCGATCAATTGTAGCTAAATCAGAAGGTGTAACATCCCAAAAAACAGATTTTATTGTTGCATTCACTGGCAGTACATTGGATGAAAACTGAATCAATCCTCCATTTGCCTGAATTATAGAATCATTTTTTTCATATCCAATATTTATAGCCGTTACAAGAATTTTTTTCTTTTTAAAACTTACATACCAAGAATAACTAGTACTTATTGCCCCGGAATCAATCGCTGTAGTTTTGACCGTAATTTTTCCTTCTTTCATTAATGTGAGTAACCCATTTTGATCTATCTTTGCAATCGCATTAGGTGTGACTTCCCACTTCAATTTGGTATTACTTAATACCGAAGGTAAAATTGTCGCATTCACTTGCAACGAATTACCAGAGTCAGTAAAAATTGTATCTTTAAATGAAGTAGACAAAGCAATACTTGTCACATACACTTTAGTTGGTTTAACATTGATAGTTAATGATTTAGATTTGTTTGATCCGTCATTAGCTGTAGCTGTAACAATAATAGTTCCTTTGCCTTTAGGAGTCATCAAACCTGTTGCCGATATACTGGCTACCGAATCGGGTTTTACAGACCAAATTAACTCTTTATTAGATGCGTTTAATGGCAGAATCCATGGGGTAAATTGTATTACCCCTCCTTGAGCATCAATTAATGAATCATCATGAATATAACTAATATCGATATTCGAAATTTTCACATTTTTGTTATCAATCAAAATTGTACGAGTAGCCTTAACATTTGAACCGTCGTTTGCAATAACTGTAACTGTAACACTTCCATTCTTCTTTGGTATCAACAAACCTGATTGATTTATATTTGCGAAGTCATAAGGTGAAACAGACCAAGTTACATTTTTCGAACTTGCATTAACAGGTAATATATTCGCAGTCAATTGAAGGGAAGTCATTGTATCCATTATATTAGGTGTACTAATGGGTGTTTCAATTGTGATAGATTGCATTTTTTGCAATATATCATAAGTCTTTGATGCACTAATACCAGTACCATCATTTGTCGTAAATGAAATCGTTACTTTTCCTGGATTAGATGGTGTTAACACCCCTGCTTGTGAAATAGTAGCCAAATTACTTGGAGAAACGGACCAAACACCACTTTTATTTGAAGCATTTAAAGGTAAGAATGATGTTCCAAAATGCACAATTCCTTTATTCGCTATAATCGTAGAATCATTATCTAACTGAACAATAGAAACTTTCTTTGTTAAAACATTTGCATTATTGATTGTTATTACTTTACTAACAGAAATATTAGTTCCATCAAGGGTATTAGCTGTTACGGTGACAGTTCCATTAGAAATCGGAATTAATCTTCCATCAGAACCGATTCTAGCTAAATTAGTTGGACTTACAGACCATGAAACAGATTGTTTAGCTTCTACAGGTGTAACTGCAGCAGACATTTGTAAAACTGTCATCGTATCTGTAATCGAATTGAGTGGTGAATTAATTACTAAAGATTTTGCTAATACGATTCTCAAACTATCTGGAATAGAATAATATCCAGTAACTGAATAATCAAAAGTTCCATCTTTAGGAAATGATGTTTGAATTTCTAAATAATATTTTCCTTTAGGTAAATTATCCCACTCTGGATTAAATCCACTTGTTAAATTATTAGCATTAAGTCTACTTGCTTGAATTTCAACACTTGTACATGTTGATCTTAATATAGCTTTCCTAGTAAAAGAAGTTGGTTGCTTAAAAAAATTAACAGCTTGTTTTACTCCGATTGTTTGATTAACATTCTTCAAATCTATTTCATAAAAATTGACCAAATTAGCGGGGCCTTGAACAAGATAAGTTGGTTGAAAATACATTTCAGAAGTTGCTAAATCAAACTCTTCTGTTAATCTTTGAGAGCCGTTTATTGAATTTATTACAAGTTCACCTATTATAGGACAACTTGTAACAGAACATTTTCCACAAGACTCCGGAGTAACATCAGGTGTTTGTACAGGATCTTCAGAGAAGATCAAAACAATTGGAACTCCTACAGCGTAACAATTATCATTGTTTTCATCCAAATTCACACCCCCTGTTCGTTTATCAAATGTTGCTGGATATAACCAGACCTTATTAGATGATGTTATTTTAGAAGCTCCTATTTTATTGGTGTCAACATATTTCTCACCAACACAAATTCCTTTAAAACCTGTTTCTGTTGTAACATCGCCTGTGTAAAAGTTATCGGTTGGTTTTTGTGTAAAAACAAAATAACCAAAAGTTGAAGTATTATTAGATGATGGGACCGGAAGAGAATAATTTGATGCTTTAATACAAACAATAGAATCTGTTGCAATATTAAATTGATTGAATTCAGTCCCAACAGCTCCATTCATAGTAAATTCTCCAATCTTTGCTTTACAAGAACTACTAATTTGATAATATGTAGTACTTATTTCAGTAACTTCAATATTTACATTAACCTTGGTATATATATACGCAATATAATTTGTGTTTAATTTCAGATTATAAAATTCAGATATTTCATTGATATAATTTGAAGGCATAATTGCTTTTCCATTACAATTTCCAACTTCAAATAATTTAACCTCGGTTAACAACTCATTTTTTGCTCCTTTATTCAAAGTGTATGAATGTACTACACCTATAGAACCAGTGCTTCCAGAGTTCAATAGATGATAGGTCCCAATATAATTATTTGAAACTACTGTGCTAAAGACATATTTTGAAGACGAAAGGGCGTTTTCTGCACTATTCTTGTCTGAAAAACCACCTGTAATTTTAACTCCACCAACTATACAATCACCAACTTGAACTTGTGAAATCAACACGTTTGAACAACACAACAAAAATAATAATAATCTGATTTTCATATAGTTAAAATTATAAAAAACATAGTTAACTAACTTAACACAATCCATTGATTGTTAAGAAGGGTTACTATGAATTAAAACCATAGCGAAAATAACTAAGATATAGTAGAATTACTACAGGTATTAATACCTGTTTTTTCTATGAAACAATTCACCAAATTTGACAAACAAATCACTTTCTTCATTCTTAACATAAAGCCCACCAGTACCTAGACCTTGCGGTAATTCATTATCAAATGTAGAAGCAAATTGGGCTAAAGTATTTAAACCAACATTCGATTCAAGAGCCGATGTAATCCACCAAGGAATACCAAGTTTTTCAGCCTCATTAATCCATTCAGTTGTACCAACAATTCCGCCATGTAAACTTGGTTTGAGTATAATGTATTGGGGATTAATATATGTTAATAAATCTCTCTTTTCATTAATTCCATAGATGCCTATTAACTCTTCATCTAACGCAATTGGTATGGGAGTTAGTGTACACAAGGATTTCATTTCATCAAATTGTCCTGGTGCAATTGGCTGTTCGATTGAATGAATTCCAAATTCGGATAATCTCTTTAATTTTTCTAATACTTCACTTGGCTTAAAAGCCCCATTAGCATCTACACGCAATTCAATTTCAGAAATAGAAAACCGATTTCGAATATGTCGAAGTATATTTAGTTCTTCCTCAAAATCAATTGCACCAATTTTCATTTTCAAACAAGAGAACCCAGCAGCTAATTTTTCATCAATTTGATCTAACATATACTGAGAAGGTCCCATCCATATTAAGCCATTGATTGGTATTCCCTTTTCCTCTCTAGTAAATGGAGTATTATAAAAAATTCCTTCTGTATTATTTCGCTTTGCATTCAATGCTAACAAGGCTTGTTCTACTCCAAATAATATTGAAGGGAAAAAACGTAATTCCTCCTGATTATCAATAAAATAAGTTATATTCTGACAAACTTCACTAACTTTCGATTCGTATGAAATAAAATCAACGAAATCAGGTGATAAACCTGGAATAATACTACATTCCCCTATACCAATAAAACCTCCAGAATCTTGAATAGATAAAAACCATGCATATTTTTCAGTTAGTACTCCTCTACTTGTTCCACTTGGTTGCTTAAATAAAAAAGTCTTTTTTTCAAAATGAGCATTGTAAGTCATATCCTATTAATTTAACTAAAAAGATGAAGATGAAATTATAGCATACAATACAGCAATTAAAAATGTTGTAAGCGCTACTTTCTTCAACTCAGGATCAAAATCCTTTTCATATTCCGTATTTTTAACTCTGTTTAGATGCAAAGTCAAAATACAATAAGGAATCAAAAAAAGGAAACGTAATAATCCTAAGTGTTGAAGAAAAAACGCAGAACTAACGATTCCTGAAAGAATTAAAAAATAATGATAATACTTCGCTCTCATCTTTCCCATTTTTACCACCAAGGTAATTTTACCTGCAACTTTATCATTAACTTGATCACGCATATTGTTTAAATTCAACACGGCGGTACTCAGCATTCCAATTGTTATCGCAGGAAAAATAATTTCCCAATTAAACTGCTTGGTATAAAGAGTATAACTTCCCAACACACTTACCAATCCAAAAAATATAAATACGAAAACGTCACCAAAACCACTATAACCATATGCTCTTTTACCAACTGTATAAGTTATCGCTGCAAGAATACATAAAACCGCCAAAACAGTATAAAAAAGAATTATTTCAGTTGTCATTCCCTTTGAACTAATTTGAATTAAATAAACTGCGCTGATAAATGATAAAATGCTAAAAATCCAGACTGCCTTTTTCATCGCTGACATCGATATTTCACCAGACTGAACAGCACGTAAAGGTCCTACTCTATTTTCATTATCTGTTCCCTTTTGTGAATCGCCTAAATCATTCGCTAAATTCGATAATACTTGAAAAAAAAGCGTAGTTAACATAGCGAAGGTAAAAATTTCTGTATCCCAAAAACCTTCCTTTTTTGCGATAAATGAACCTAAAATAATACCAGACATCGATAAGGGCAATGTGCGTAATCGAAATGCTTTAATCCAAGATTTAATCATATTATTAAAAGTATAAAGAAATGTAAAAATACACATTTCGACAATTTAATTTTACTCGACTTATTCAGTATTAATTTAACAAGTCATAATCTAATTAGTTCAAAAACTCTTTTGTATTTTCGTAACTTGCAAATTTTAGTCGTATGGGTAATCGCATAACTTCACTTTTCGGGATCCAATATCCTATTATTCAAGGCGGAATGATCTGGTGTTCAGGCTGGAAGCTTGCCGCATCTGTATCTAACTCTGGAGGGTTAGGTGTCATCGGAGCAGGATCTATGTACCCACATGTACTAGAAGAACATATACTAAAATGTAAATCAGCAACCGACAAGCCATTTGCAGTCAATCTTCCAATGTTATATCCAGATATTGATAAACATATTGAAATTATTATCCGTCTGCAAGTACCAATCGTATTTACCTCTGCTGGAAATCCAAAAACATGGACAGCCATATTAAAAGAAAACAATATTAAAGTAGTTCATGTAGTTTCCAGCGTTAAATTTGCTCTGAAAGCTCAAGATGCCGGTGTCGATGCTATTGTAGCAGAAGGATTTGAAGCCGGTGGTCACAATGGAAGAGATGAAACAACTACAATCTGTCTTATCCCTTCGGTTGCCAAAGCAATTAAAATTCCATTAATTGCAGCTGGTGGAATAGGAACAGGTAAAGGCTTACTTGCAGCTTTAAATTTAGGTGCAGATGGGGTTCAAATGGGAAGTAGATTTATAACTTCTTTAGAATCAAGTGCACACGATAATTTCAAAAACAAAATAACTGAATTAAACGAAGGTGATACTTTGCTAACTCTCAAAGAACTAACACCTGTGCGATTAGTCAAGAATGCGTTTTTCCAACAAATTACCGATGCTTATGAAAATGATGCATCAACAAAAGAACTTGAACAAATTCTAGGGCGAGGTCGAGCTAAGAGAGGTATGTTTGAGGGTGATTTAATCGAAGGTGAATTAGAGGTAGGTCAAATTTCTAGTTTGATCACAAAAATTCAACCTGTTAACGAAATAATGGATGAAATTATCTCTGAATATCAACAAATACTAAAAGAACAAAACACTTCTAAATATCAATTTTAATGATTCAATTTGATCGATTTACCCTAGCAAATGGGCTAAAAGTAATATTTCACAAAGATACAACCACGCCACTTGCAGTTGTCAACACACTATACGATGTGGGCGCACGTGATGAAAATCTAGAAAAAACTGGATTTGCCCATCTTTTTGAGCATTTAATGTTTGGAGGATCAATTAATATTCCAGATTTTGATTCACCCTTACAAAACGCTGGTGGAGAAAGTAATGCTTATACTTCCAACGATGTAACAAATTATTATGACATCATTCCTGCAGAAAACATAGAAACTGCTTTATGGTTGGAGTCCGATAGAATGTTATCATTGGCATTTACAGATAAAAGTTTAGAGACGCAACGTAGCGTAGTAATGGAAGAATTCAAACAACGCTATTTGAATCAGCCTTATGGAGATGTATGGTTAGAACTTCGACCCTTGGCTTATGAGGTGCACCCTTACCAATGGGCTACCATAGGAAAAGAATTAAAACACATCGAAGATGCCACAATGGATGATGTTAAATCGTTCTTCAAAAAACATTACAATCCAAGCAATTCAATCTTGTGTATTGCAGGTAATTTTGAATTAACCTATATACAAAAAGTAGTAGAGAAATGGTTTGGCGATATTCCAGCAGGAATAAAACCAGCAAGAATACTTCCACAAGAACCAGAACAAACAATTTTAAAAGAAAAAATAATTGAACGTTCAGTTCCTTCTGATGCAATTTATTTTGCGTTCAAAATGCCTGAAAGAAAATCATTAGAATATTACGCTACTGACATTCTATCAGATGCATTAGGAAGAGATAAGTCTTCGCGTTTGTATATAACACTTCAAAAAGAATTGAAGTTGATGACTGAGATCCACGCTTACATAACTGGATCTTTGGATAATGGTCTATTGGTAATTGAAGGGAAGCTAGCCGAAAATGTAACATTTGAAGCAGTTGAAAAAGCCGTTTGGGAGGAATTAAACTTGATAAGAACAGAATTACTTTCAGAAAAAGAATTAAGCAGATTAAAAAATAAAATAAGAACAGCAAAAGAATTTCAAGAACAAGGATTATTGAATCGTGCTATGAATTTAGCTTTCTTCGAATTATTAGGTGATGCAAATGGTATCAATGAAGAAGCAATTTTGATAGATCAGATTAATCCTATACACCTGCAAATAATCGCTAACACAGTACTTATTCCAACTAATTGTTCCATTCTGAAAGTTAAAGCTATTTAAAATGATAAACAGAACTATTCAACCTACAATAAATGATATAACACATATTCCATTCATTGAACCTATAATTCGACCAATAGATTCTGATTGTACTTTATATTGGATGCAAAATGTTTTAGATGAAACAGTCCGTATTGAATTCCATTTCAACGCAGGAACAATTCGCAGTAAAGAGAAAATTGCTGGATTTGTAAATAGTCTCCTTTTTTCAGGGACAAATACAAAAACAAGCGTTCAAATCAATGAAGAACTTGACAGTCTTGGTGCATTTATAGATCAAGAAATAGGACAAGAAACAGCAATTGTATCTGTGTATTGTTTGCGTAAACATGTAGATGAAGTAACAGAAATTGTGGTTGATGCTATTCAACATGCTTCATTCCCAGTGGAAGAAGTAGAAGATTTAATTCGCGAAAAAAGACAACAATTCTTAGTAGGAAGTGAAAAAGTGAGTATGCTAGCACGCAGAAAGTTTCAACAGTTACTATTTGCTAATTCAGTTGATTATTCAAGACAAATTTCCTTAGAAGATTACGATACAATTAACCGTGATACATTAATTGCATTTCATCAAGAATTTTACTTGAAGGGATTACGAAAAGTAATTGTCGTTAGTAACTTAGATGAAAAATATATCAATACATTAATTACAAAAATCTCCCCTTGGACAAGTAAGGTCGCACCTAATTTTGAAAACAATTTCATCAATCAACGAGGCTCATTTCATGTAGAAAAAGTAGATGTTGTGCAAACTGCAATTCGCATAGGAATGCCCCTTTTCAATAAAACTAATGCCGACTTTATTGACTTTCAAATTTTACAAACAATTTTAGGTGACTACTTTGGTAGCCGTTTAATGTCAAATATCCGTGAAGACAAAGGGTATACCTATGGGATTGGAACCGGAGTTTCAGAGTCTAACAATACAGGTTACTTTTTAATTGCAACAGAAGTAGGAAAAGAATTTGTAGAACCTACATTGAAAGAAATTCAATTTGAAATTAATCGATTAAAAAACGAAGAAATTCCAAGTGAAGAGTTAAGTTTAGTCAAAAATTATTTACTAGGCCAACTACTTAAAAGTGCAGATGGACCAAATGCCATGTTAGATTTGTTTATGTCTGTTCAATTACATAACCTAGATTTCGCCTACTTTGAAAAAGTAATTGAACGTTTGAACAAAATCACTGCTCAAGATTTACAAAAAATCGCTAACAAATACCTTGATTGGGATAAATTTACGGTAGTTACAGCAGGTTCAAAACAATAAATAATTGATCTAGACGTTAGTTAATAGAAAATGAATTATAAACTTCTACTTCTTCACCTTCTAATTGTTATCCAATCTTATTTTGGACAATCTACGAATGTGAAAAGATGCGGTTTATCTGGACCTAGTTCAACATGTACATCTATTGAAACAGATGGTGATATTACAATTAATTGGAGTGAATCAGCTGATCCAAATAATATATTTGTTAGATACGAAGTTTATGTATTAGGTAATCAAACACCATTAACAAAAATCACTAATCGAATAACTACGACTTATGTGATTGATAAATCTCTATCTAATGAACAATTTTATATCTCAGTAGTTTCTTCATGTACCTCTGAATCTACAAACTACGGCGATACGATAAAAACAATATCATTCGAAACAACCAAAATAGATGAAGGAATAGAATTAATTAAATGGGATATAAATTCTAAAAAAACAAACGATTACTTATTAATCGAATATAAAAAACCTTCTACAAATTGGATATTTCTAGATTCAACCCTTATAAGTAACAAAGAATATAAAGATACGGTAACTAACTGTATGAAAGATTATTTAAGTTATAGATTAAAAGTAAAAAACAAAAGCTGTTATAGTTATTCAAAAATATTGAGTGATTCACTGAAAGACAGCTACCATCCAGATATTCCACTGATAACATCTGTATCTTTCGACACATTAAAACATGGAATTACAATCAATTGGAACAAGAATTCTGCTAAAGATGTAAAAGGATATATTATTTACCTAAAGAACAACAATTTATCATCTACCTTAGATACAATTCTCTTTCAAAATAATCATATAGCAACGACATATCAACTATTGAATGCAACTGAACAACAAGTTAGTGAATTTAGAATTGCCGCTTATGACTTCTGTCCAAGTATAGGTAAGAAGAACCAAACTAGTGCACAATCAGAGCCCACTAGTTCAATGCTGTTAACTAACACATATGATATATGTAACAGAACTATTTCACTTTCATGGAATGGATATAAAACATGGGATGATATTACAAAATATAGAATATTTGAAAAATCAGACAATAATAAATGGAAAATTATAGACTCCACAAATCTTACATCATATTCTAAAAAATTAAATGAATTTAAAAATTACGATTATATAATTGAAGCAATCAGTAAACAAGGATTTAAAGCTTTTAGCACAATAACTAAAAGATTCACAAACGCACCAAGTATTCCAAAATATAATTACACTAATTCTATTTCAGTTAATCAAAATGAAATTACGATAGAACATTATGTAGAACATATTGGTGGAGTCAAAGCAATTAAAATTGAGAGAAAAATCAACGATATTTATCAAGAAATTAGCACTTTGAATATCAATTCGAATAAAATGATGTTTAAAGAAAATAACTTGAATACGTCTAGGGAAACCTACACATATAGGATTCAACTTATTGATAGTTGTGGATTACCATCTGTATATAGCAATGAAATAACTTCAATGCTATTGAAATTAGATTCAAAAATTGATTCTAATGGTCGTAATGTTATCTCATGGTTACCTTATGTAGGGTATAATGGAGGTGTTAAACATTATTTAATTTACAGAAGTATAAACAACAGTGATGAGAAAGAATTAATTGCTACCCATAATTCCAATGAGCTAACATATGAAGATAATTTAACAAATATAATTCATTTTGATGGTAATGTGTGCTATACCATTATTGCGGAGGAGGCTAGTAATTTATATAACCTAAACTCAAGTAGTTCATCAAATCAAGTTTGTTTTAGTTATAGTCCTTTGATATATATCCCTAATGCTTTTACACCTAATGGGAAAAACCCAATTTTTAAACCCGTATTAACATATATTGATATTAATAACTATACCTTCTCAATTATTGATAGATGGGGTCAAATTGTTTATCAAACAAACGATGTAGAGAATGGATGGAATGGTTCATCCGGTAATCAAGAACTTTCTAATGGACTATACATGTATGTGTTACAATTTCAAGATGGAAATAATAAGGAATACAGTACAAGAGGAGTAGTTAATTTAATTAGATAATATGAAATCACTTAGAATAACAGCAATATTAGAAGGTATATCATACCTACTTTTCGGCTTAAGCATGCCACTAAAATACCTTTATCATATACTTTTACCAAATAAAATAATTGGAATGGCTCATGGAATACTATTTATTTTATATATTCTTATAGCTTTTTTTTATAGAAAAAATTGGAATATAAAAACGCAATTCACAATCTATTTTGCGTCTTTAATACCATTCTGCACATTTTATGTTGAAAAAAAATATTTTAGAAATGATGAATAAATTGAGAGTTGAAGTTTGTTATACACCTAGTGATTACAGCTATTTTAAAAATGATTTTGAGATTGTAGTTGTAATTGATGTACTACGTGCTACTTCTGCTATATGCGCAGCCTTTGAAAATGGTGTAAAATCAATTATTCCTGTTCCAACTATTGAAGAAGCTTTGGAATATAAAAAAAAAGGATATTTAGTAGGAGCAGAACGAAAAGGTCAAATTGTTGATGGTTTTGATTTTGGGAATTCTCCATTCAGCTTTATGAAAGATGAATGTAAAGATAAAGAAATTGTATTAACAACAACAAATGGAACGATGTCGATTGAGGTTTCAAAAGAAGCTGAAAATGTTGTTATAGGATCTTTTCTTAATTTAAAATCCTTATGCGATTGGTTACTGAAATCAAACAAAAACATTTTATGTTTATGTTCTGGTTGGCAAGATAAATTTAACCTTGAAGATACGATTTGCGGTGGAGCAATTGCATCCATTTTAATTGAATCCAATAAATATACATCAAATGAAGATTCAACAATAGCTGCAATATGCTTATATAAAAATGCTAAAACAAGTCCTTTTGGGTTTCTTAAAGCAAGTTCACACAGAAGAAGACTTAAAAATCTAAATTTGAATAAGGATATAAAATTTTGTTTAACACCTAATCAAACTTCAGTAATTCCAATATTAAAAAATGGGAAATTGGTCAAACTATAAAATTATTTTATACTTTGCTTCTATTGTAACATATATTCTTTTGTCAGCAAGTACAAACAAGAATACTTTGCCAAAATGGGGCTTTCAAGCTCACAAAAAAATTAATAGATTAGCAATATTCACACTTAAAGGAGAGTTATTTCGTTTCTACAAAGAAAACATAGAATTCATAACTGAGCACGCCGTAGATCCTGATAAGAGAAGATATATTATAGAGAATGAAGCTCCATGTCATTTTATTGATATTGACTATTTCAATCACATTGATAGCATTCCAAAACAATGGGATAAAGCTATTCTAAAATATGGAAAAGACACATTAGAAAAGCATGGAATTGTGCCTTGGCACATTTTACACACGAAATATAAACTTCAAAAAGCATTTGAAGAAAAGGACTTTGAGGCAATATTGAGATACTCTTCAGATATAGGGCACTATATTGGAGACGCTCATGTACCATTACATACCACAAAGAATTATAATGGACAACTTACTAATCAACATGGTATTCATGGTCTTTGGGAAAGTAGATTAATTGAATTATTTGGCGATAAATACAACTATTTTACTGGTAATTCAATATACATTGAAAATCCAACAACGTTTATATGGAAAGCAATCAATAGCTCATTTAATGCGGTCGACACAGTTTTAAACAAGGAAAAAGAAATAAGCGAAAAAATAAAAAATAAATACACTTACGAACAAAAAGGAAATTTAACAGTAAAAACATATTCTAAAGAATTTTCCGAAGAATACCATAAAAGCTTGAATAGGATGGTTGAAAGAAGATTAAGGGCATCAATAATAGCAGTTGGTAGTATTTGGTATACAGCATGGGTAGACGCTGGTCAACCAAGCTTATCAAATCTCAAGAATAAAGAAATAAACGAATATTTGAAACAAATAAGTCTATTGGAAAAAGAGCATAAAAACAAAACTCAGTTAGGTAGAATATGTGAGCATTAACCTATTGTTTCATTTCAAAATAATTAAATCAACATAAATCTTTTTCAATAGAAATATAAAGTAATCTAAGTGATCTACTTTGAAAATTATTAAGTAAGGAAATCTTAAATAACATCATTGAAACATTTAATATGCAAACGAAGACTATAAATTCTTAATTTAAAATTAATTCGTTATTATTTTCAAGCCTTATTTCAATCCTTATATAAGGAATAATAATTGTATATAATTAAAGTTATTATAGTTATAATACTTGATCCTTTCTATTTAATCTGAATTTCAAATCAATCAAATTAACTATATATTAAAAGTAATGATTAATTGATCATCAATATTTAATGATTGATATTATAAATGATATAGTATAAATTAACTATGCGAAATAAAAAAAGGGCAGTCATGCGACTGCCCTTTTTTTTTAGAAACTTAGTATTATTATTTAGACTTAACTATGAATTCAACACGTCTATTAGTAGCTCTACCTTTTTCAGTATCATTTGACACTTTAGGATGAGAAATACCATAACCTTTAGTAGTAATTCTAGATGCATTTACACCTTTACTTACTAAATAATCCTTAACTGATTGAGCTCTTTCTTCAGATAACTTGTTGTTCAATACATCTTCACCAACATTATCACAGTGACCATGTAAAGCAACTACTAGATTAGAATTCTCTTTCAAAGTTTTAGCTAAAGCATCTAACTCAGTTTTGAAATTAGACTTAACTGAAGTACTCTTAGTGTCAAAATTAACATCTTTAGTAACCTTAGCAATTTTAAATTTCAACTCACCATCAATTGCTTGACCATCTAACTCATCAGTTGGTTTGTTTTCTGCAACACATCCTGTAGGACATCCTTTAAATTCTAAAGAACCTTTAACTGTAGGACAGAAGTCTTCTGTATCAACAATACCATCACCATCAGTATCAACAACTTGTTGACCTTTAGTATTAACAATTGAATTTTCAGGTGTATTTGGCTCTAAATCTAAATAATCAGCAACACCGTCTTTATCAGTATCAGTTAATTTAGCTTCTGCCTGCGCTAATTTAGCAGCTAACTCAGCTAACTTAGCATTTGCTTCTTCTCCTTTTGGAGTCCAATCTGCATGTTTTTTGTCTTTGTTAGCACCAAAAGCATAATAATTAACACCAAGATTAAAATTCAAAATATTCGTTCTATCAGAATTTTTTGTATTAGTCAAGTATGTATAATTGTGTAAAATATTATACGTAGATGTTAAATCTAAGAAAATAGCCAATTTATCACTGTATTTATATTGAGGTGTGATACCTGTAGAAAAAGAGAATAAATTGTCAATATCTTTATGAGTCTTATTAAAGTTGATACCATAACCAGGACCAGCATGAACTAAACATCCAAACTTTGAAGTAAATTGATTCCATGAAAACAAATTTGTCAAATTAAACACGAAATTGTATCTAATTGAAACAAAGCTAGATGTATAAAGTGTTTTAGGAGTTGAAAACGAAGGAATGATTTTATAGTTAGAAAACATGTCGTACCCAAGATTCCAAGAAGTACCAAATAAATTATTGTGCATTTTTCTATAACCTAAGTTAACAGAAAATGGTTGAGGATATGAACTTGTTGTTACAATCTCGTTAGCATTCATTTTGTTAAATCCAATTGAAAAATCAATTGACTTCTGATTGAAATCAGGCGCCTTGACTGTAGCATCCTGTGCAACTGCTGCACCTGACAATAACAATCCGACAGACAGAATAATTTTTTTCATAATAATTTTTTTAATTTCTAAATTTCTGTGACAAAACTAATCATTTTTTTAAAAGAAAAATATTTCTTAATGAATTTTTAAGAATTGAAATAAAATATTTTAAAACAGGTAATAATTTAAGACTTAAAACTTTAACTTACAATTACAAAAATAAGTACTTTTGTAACTAAAAATACTAAACAAACTATGCTTCTACCAAAATCGAAAACACCAAGATGGATAGTATTTACAATAGATTTAGGACTGTCATTAACCGCTTTAATTTTAGCTTATTTTATTCGGTTTGAATTCAATTTAGCTACTGTTCGATTTGAATTGTTAGACAAAGCTAAATTAGCTATCATCATCTACTTGTGTATCAAAGCAATTATCTTCTACACTCTTAAAATTCATCAAAGTCTAATTCGCTACACTTCATTACATGATATAAAACGACTTTTACTCGCAATCGGGTATTCATCATTAATTCTATTTGTTATCAACATTTTTAATGCTTCTTATCTCAACAAAGAACATTTATTACCTACTTCCATTTTAATCATGGAATTTTTTATAAGCTTTTCTTTTTTAATGGGAATTAGATTTACAACAAAAGTGTTTTACATTGAATCTTCACAAAAAAATAAAAATCAAAAAATTGAGAATATCTTAATTTATGGAGCTGGTGTATCAGGATTAATTACTAAAAGAACCCTAGAAAAAGATGGTGAGACTAATTTTGAATTGATTGGATTTATCGATGATAATCAGAAACTAAAGAATACACGTTTACAAGGAACAAAAATATATCATACTTCAAACTTGGAACAGCTTATCGAAAAAAATAAAATTAAAAAAATTATTATAGCAATACAACAACCTAATTACGATTATCAGAAAACGATACTTGATATATGTATAAAAAAATCTGTTCAAGTACTTCAAGTTCCGAGTTCAAAAAACTGGATTAATGGAGATTTCAGTACGTCACAAATAAAAAAAATTAAAATAGAAGATTTATTAGGTAGAAATCCGATATATCTTCATCCAGAAAAGATTCAAGCTGAAATTGAAAATCAAATAATTTTAGTTTCAGGAGCCGCAGGTTCTATTGGGAGTGGCATTATCAAACAATTATCTACTTACAATCCTAAGCTTGTGATATTATTGGATCAAGCAGAATCTCCCCTGTATGACTTAGAACAAGAGTTACTACATAATTCACCTGAGTTCAAATTCGAGATTGTCATCGGTGACATAAGCAACTTCCTCCGAATGGAAAGATTATTTGATTATTTCAAGCCAAAAATAGTATTTCATGCTGCAGCATATAAACATGTCCCATTAATGGAAGACAATCCTTCTGAAGCAATAAACACGAATGTGTTAGGCACGAAAAATTTAGTGGATTTGTCATTGAGATTCAACGTCGATAAATTCGTAATGATTTCTACTGACAAAGCTGTAAACCCAACAAATGTTATGGGAGCTTCAAAAAGAATTGCAGAAATTTATGCCCAATCACAAAATAACAATCATACGAAGTTTATTACTACAAGATTTGGCAATGTATTAGGGTCTAATGGATCAGTAATACCTTTGTTTAAAAAACAAATTGAACAAGGTGGGCCTATTACAATAACCGATAAAAGAGTAACAAGATTCTTCATGACAATACCAGAAGCCTGTCAATTGGTATTAGAAGCTAGTACTATGGGAAATGGTAATGAAATTTTTGTTTTTGACATGGGTGAGTCAGTCAAAATTATTGACCTAGCTAGAAAAATGATAAAACTTTCAGGATTAGAAGAAGGGAAAGATATCGAAATAAAAATAACGGGATTACGTCCTGGAGAAAAATTATATGAAGAACTTTTAGCTGAAGAAGAGAATACTGTAAATACATATCACCCAAAAATATTAATTGCAAAAGTTCGAAAATCACCTGACAACGTCGAAGCTAAGATTGAGTCATTAATCAAATTATTTGATAGTCAAAACAACGAAAGTATCGTCAAATTGATGAAAGAAATAGTACCTGAGTTCATTAGCAACAATTCTGATTTTTCAAATTTAGATAAATGATAAATCCTCACGTAAACAAAGTCAGATTTTCCGATTGTGATATAATGGGGCATGTAAATAACGCTGTATATTTTTCTTATTTTGAAGATGCTCGAATTTACTATTTTAATCAAATAATTCAAAAAAATTGGGATTGGAAAGAGCAAGGTATTATCCTTAAAAAAAATGAAATTACATACCACTCCCCCCTATTTTTAAATGATGTTTTTGAAACTAAAATTCAATTAGAGTCAATTGGGAATAAAAGTTTTAGTATCAACTATAAACTAACAAAGAATACTCTCTTAGTAGCAACAGGTTGTTCGATATTAATAAGATATAATTATAACACCAATACAACCGTTAATATAGATAATGAATGGAAAAACATATTACAACAATTAAAAAGCGATGAATAAAACGATACTTTTTCTATATATATTTTTAACCAGTTTTGGTTTTTCTCAAATCAAGCAGCTTAATAAAAACAAATGTTACGAAAACGGAAATAAAACAAAAAAATTCACAGAATGGGAATGTGGTAAAACAGCAGGAGTTGTAGATTGTAATGAGAAAATAGAATTTGATGAAAGAAGCAAAACTTTCCTTTCATCTTCAGGCGGAAAACCATATACCGGAGCATGTGAAACATGTTTTGAAAATGGAATAAGAGAGAGAAAAATCACTTTTATCAATGGAAAAGAACATGGTAGTGACACAACCAAATATTTTTCAGGATGCCCAATGGTAATTCGTAATCACATTGAAGGCTTTGAAAATGGTACTTGGACCTATTTTTACGATAGTACTAATTTAGTAGCTTGGGAAATGAATTTTTTAGTTGGACAAAAAAATGGTAAACATATTTACTTCAATAAAAATGGAGATACAACATTATTAGAGTATTATAAAAATGATAAACTAAATGGAGTGAAACGCATGTTCTATAAATCGGGCGCTGTACATAGAGCTATTTCCTATACGGACGGAATTATGAATGGTCCTTTCTTGAGCTATAACAAAGAGGGGAAACTTCTTGAAAAATTAAATTATAAGCTAGGACATAAAGACGGTACACAAACATATTATTATGATGATGGTATTCTTTTAAAAACTGAAAATTGGACAAATGACATTAAAAATGGAAGCTTTACAACCTACTACTACCAAGGTTTTGTTCAGACACTTGAAAACTACAAAAAAGGTGTTAAAGAAGGATGGTTTGAAGAATACTTCCCTAACAAGAGGATGAAATTAAGATCATTATACAAAAAGGGAGTTCTGATTGAAGAACACGAATTTAATGAAAAGGGCAAAGAAATCAGAACATTTCCTGAAGTTATAAAAGAGAAAGAATCTGAAGACGATGATATCGAAGAAGAAGTAGGCAAGAAAAAAAATAAAAAGAAGAAAAAAGAGGATTAAATCTATTCCCTTTTCAATTTACCAGCTTTCCAAGAATCAATAAATTTAGACCAAGAATACGGATTAAATAAATTATTTACAGGACTTTGCCCCATAGTATACAACTTAGTGTTTTGTTGATTCTGTTGCCATGAATAAGTTAAACTTGGATCAGTAGAAACTCTAGCTGCTATAAATGCCAAACTAGCGCCTGACAACTGTTGTTGAGCTCTTCTTAGCGCGTCATCATAAGGCTTCATTTCTAAAAAAGCTCTTGCAAAATCTTCTCGTGAAGGCCACGGATAAACAGTAATACTTGGTAGATTAACCGTGTCTTTATAAATCACATGTATCATTGAATATCTATCATCTTTCAAAGTGTCAGGTACTATGTATGATGAAGTTTTATAACCATAATAGCTAAATAACAAAGTATCTCCGGGTATAACAACAATTGAAAAATAACCATAATAATCTGCTACTGTACCACGTTTGTCTCCTTTATTAAATACTGTTGTAAAAGGCATTTGCTCCAAACTATCACCAGAAACAACTACCCCAGAAAGTTGAACCAAATGATTTGTATCAGTTTGTGAATAACCAACAGCTAAAAACGACAAACACAACAGAACAAGAAAAAACAATTTCATAGAATTAATTTGAATAACAATATTAAGTTAAAAAAAATCATTAATGCAAATGAATATCATATTTGTTGATTTAATAATTGTTAAAAATATTCTTGCTCAATAATTATTGATAAATTTGCAGGAATTTATATAAAAATAGATTCTATGTCACTATCCAATCTCAACAATGTCAGAGAAGGTTTAACTTTTGATGATGTTTTACTTGTTCCTGCATTTTCACAAGTATTACCTCGAGATGTTCAATTGAAAAGTAAAATCACAAGAAACATACATCTCAATACGCCAATAGTTTCTGCAGCTATGGATACAGTAACAGAGTCAAGCTTAGCAATTGCTATAGCGCAGCAAGGAGGAATCGGTGTTATTCATAAAAACATGACTATTGCTGAACAAGCATTAGAAGTTAGAAAAGTTAAACGTTCCGAAAGTGGTATGATATTAGATCCTGTTACATTATCTGAAAATGCAAATGTTGGTGATGCTTTACTTTTGATGAAAGAAAACAAAATAGGTGGGATACCTGTAGTCGACTCAAACAAAATACTGAAAGGAATTGTTACCAACAGAGATTTACGATTTGAGAAAAAAGTGGACAGACCTATTAAAGAGGTAATGACATATCAAAATATTGTAACTGCAAAAGATGGTACAGATTTAAGTACCGCAGAAGGTATTTTACAATCTAATAAAATTGAAAAACTTCCTGTTATTGATGCTAACAATAAATTAGTTGGACTTATAACATATAGAGACATAATAAAAGTAAAACAATATCCAAACTCTTGTAAAGATTCATTTGGAAGACTAAGAGTTGCAGCTGCGGTTGGTGTCACTGCTGACACGATTGAACGAGTTGATGCTTTATATGAAGCAGGTGTAGATGCTGTTGTAATAGATACAGCGCATGGACATACTGAAGGCGTAGTGACAAAGCTAAAAGAAGTAAAAGCTAAATATCCAAAATTAGAAGTTATTGTAGGAAATATTGCAACAGCACAGGCTGCTAAATATCTAGTTGAAGCTGGCGCAGACGCTGTTAAAGTTGGAATAGGCCCTGGTTCAATTTGTACAACTCGAATTATTGCAGGTGTTGGAGTACCACAATTAACAGCAGTTAACGAAGTTGCATTAGCACTTGAAGGTACTGGTGTGCCGGTAATTGCAGATGGAGGTATTAGATATACAGGAGACATTGTTAAGGCAATTGCTGCTGGTGCAGATACGGTTATGGTAGGATCCATGTTTGCTGGAGTAGAAGAATCTCCTGGGGAAACTATTATTTATGAAGGTAGAAAATTTAAGTCATACCGTGGCATGGGATCTTTAGAAGCAATGCAAAAAGGTTCAAAAGATCGTTATTTTCAAGATGCTGAAGACGATGTGAAAAAATTAGTACCGGAAGGTATTTCTGGTCGCGTACCTTATAAAGGTAATTTAGTTGAAGTTGTTTATCAAATAATCGGTGGATTAAGAGCAGGGATGGGATATTGCGGAGCAGGTACTATAGACAAATTAAAAGGAGCAGAATTTGTTAGGATTACGAATGCAGGGATGAAAGAATCTCATCCGCATGACATAACAATAACAAGAGAGGCTCCAAATTATAGCTTGAGATGATAACTAATAGCAAAAAGAAATTAACTTTTTGCTATTCTTTTTTTTAATAATAAAATACTTAGAAATGAAAAATTATTTTTTATTCATTGGAATACTTTTTATAAACTGCATTGCAACTGCGCAAAACGACCCTATAGTTTTAGAAATAAATAATAAGCCAATTTTAAAATCTGAATTTTTACAAATCTATTTGAAAAACAACCCGCATCCTAAATATGATAAACAATCAATAAATGATTATTTAGAATTATATAAAAAATTTAAATATAAAGTATCGGAAGCTGAAGCATTAGGCTATGACACAATACCTAAATTACAAAAAGAACTTCAAGGATATCGTAAAACACTTGCTTCTCCTTATTTAGTAGATAAAGTTGAGAATCAAAAATTAATTGAAGAAGCATATAAGAGATTAAATACTGAAATAAGAGCGGCACATATTTTAATAAAAGTTGATATGAATGCTAGTCCTACAGATACACTAGTAGCTTACAATAAACTACTAGCTATAAAAAAACAAATTGAAAACGGTGAAGACTTTGGATTACTTGCTAAAGAAAAATCAGATGACCCTTCTTCTGAATATAATAGTGGCGATTTAGGATATTTCACAGCTTTTCAAATGGTATTTCCATTTGAAGAAGCTGCTTATAACACACCAACTGGTAAAATATCCAATATCATCAGAACTCGCTTCGGTTATCATATTCTAAAAGTTATAGATCAACGTCCTGCTAGAGGAATAATGAAGGCAGCACATATTATGGTAGCAGTTAAAAAAACCGCATCAAATGATGATATTGAATCTGCTAGAAAGAAAATAAATGAAATTTACACAAAACTAAAAAATGGGGATAATTTTGATGAACTAGCATCCAATTTTTCAGATGATCCAGGGTCAGCTGACAAAGGTGGGAAACTTCCAGAATTTGGTTCTGGTACTAATACTAGAATGGTTCCTGAATTTGAAGAAGCTGCTTTTAAATTAAAAGAAAATGGAGAGTTTTCAAATCCAATTCAAACAGATTATGGATTCCACATAATAAAACGCATAAATTTAAGTCCAATAAGTTCTTTTGAATCAATGAAAAAAGAACTTCAATCAAAAATAAATAGAGACGATAGGGTTAATAAGACACAAACTGTATTAATAGAAAAGCTAAAAAAAGAATATAATTTCAATGAAAAAGGAATAAAAAACACCAAATGGTTTGTTAAGAATATTGACTCTAACTATTATCTAGGTAAGTGGAATTACAACAACTTAAAAAGTGATAAAACAATATTTACGCTCAACAATATATCTTATACACAAAAACAGTTTGCTAATTATTTAGTAAATAATTATAGAAATCTAAATCGTAAAAAAGCAAAAGAATTAATAAATTATCAATATCAAAATTGGGTTAAAACAGAAATAATCAAATTTGAAGATTCAAGATTAGAAACAAAATACCCTGAATTTAAAAGTCTAATGCAAGAATATCATGATGGGGTTTTACTATATGAAATAATGACAGATAAAGTATGGAATAAAGCTTCTAAAGATACTATTGGACTAAAAAATTTCTATGAGAATAATAAAAACAATTATATGTGGAAAGATAGAATAGATGCTACCATATATGAATGTTTAGATAATAAAATTGCACTTAATGTTAGTAAAATGATAAAAAATGACACCATTACATCTAAGCATGTAATTGATAAAATCAATGCTACCTCAGAGTTAAATTTAAAAGTGAAAATGAATAAGTTTGAAATTAGCGAGAATGCATTTTTAAATGGAAAAACTTTCAAAAAAGGTATTAATCCCATCTATTCATTTGGTGGTAAGTACTATGTAGTTAAAGTAAGTGCACTTATACCTTCAACACCTAAACAATTAAATGAAGCAAAAGGAATTATAACTTCAGACTACCAGAATTATTTAGAAAAAATTTGGATTGATGAATTAAATAAAAAATATACCTTCAAAATTAATGAATCTATAATTTATTCATTAGATAAATAAAACTAAAATGACAAAGAAATACATTCTAATATTATTTATACTATCTATTTATTTTAATTTAACGGCACAAAAATCAGACGATGTTGTTTTAGATAAAATTGTAGCACAGATCGGTGACAATATTATATTAAAATCTGATATTGAGGCGCAAAAACTTCAAATACTTCAAGAGAACAAAAAATTATCAAATGAAAGTGATTGCCAAATTTTAGAAGAATTATTATTACAAAACCTTTTATTAAATCAAGCTGAACTTGATAGTATAAAAATTTCTGATGCACAAGTTGACGGGGAAATGGAAAACCGAATACGCGTAATTGAAAATCAAATCGGGAGTAAACAAAAAATGGAAGAATTCTATGGTAAAACAATTACTCAAATAAAAAATGAATTTAGACCTTTAATAAAAAAAAGACTAATGACAGAAGAGATGCAAAGACAAATTACTTCTTCTACAACTGTTACGCCAAAAGAAATTGAAGAGTTCTATAAAAATTTGCCTAATGATAGTATCCCTTTAATAAATGCAAAATTAAGTTTTCAACAAATAGTAATATTCCCTAAAATCACCCAAGATGACAAACAAATTTCAATTAACAAATTGAAAGAAATAAGAGAAATAATACTAAAAGGTAAAAGCTTTGAATCACAAGCAAGAATTCACTCTCAAGACCCTGGAAGTGCTTCTCAAGGTGGAAAAATTACAGCAAGTAGAGGCATGATGGTTCCACAATTCGAAGCAGCTGCATTCAGCTTAAAGGAAGGAGAAATAAGTAATGTAATTGAATCTGATTATGGATATCATATAATTCAATTATTAAGCAGAAAAGGTGATGATTATGTATGCAGGCATATATTAATTGTTCCGGAATTTAATCGTCAAAGTTTAAGTGATGCAAGTACAAAAATTGAAGAATGTTACCAAAAATTAAAGCAAAATCAAATAACTTGGGAAAATGCTGTTATTTCATACTCAAATGACAATAATACAAAACAAAATAAGGGAATTATTACAAACCCTATTACTGGAGAACAATCATGGAGTACAGAAGATTTAAATCAGATTGATCAACAAATTTTTTTACTTACAAATGCATTAAATAAAGGTGACCTTACTCAACCTTCACTTTACTTTGATTTTAATGAAAAAAAACAAGGAATTCGAATAGTTAGACTAATGGATAGAACCCCTCCACATAAGGCAAATCTAGTGGATGATTATACACTAATACAAAAAGCAACTGAAAACCAAAAGAAAGAAAAAACACTTTCAAAATGGGTAAATGATAAAATTGGAAATGCTTTCCTCAAGATAGATACAACATTTATTGAATGCAAATTTCAATATCCTTGGTTAAATTCTTTATAATTTTATATGTCAGATATAGGTATAGCAGAGCGAATGGTAAATGATTATAATCGCTTAAAAAATGAAATTCATAAAGTAATTGTTGGACAAGATGATGTTGTTGATCAAGTTTTAATTTCAATTTTTTCAAGAGGACACGCACTTTTGATAGGTGTACCAGGACTTGCTAAAACTTTATTAGTAAATACAATTGCAAGATCATTAGGATTAACTTTTAACCGCATCCAATTTACACCTGATTTAATGCCATCCGACATTATTGGTTCTGAAATATTAGACGAAACAAAAAACTTTAAATTCATTAAAGGTCCTTTATTTAGTAATATTGTACTTGCTGATGAAATTAATAGAACACCACCTAAAACACAAGCTGCTTTACTTGAGGCAATGCAAGAACAAAGCGTAACAGCTGCAGGTACAACTTATAAATTACCTAAACCTTTTTTTGTTTTAGCTACACAAAATCCAATTGAACAAGAAGGTACTTATCCGTTACCGGAAGCACAATTGGATCGTTTTATGTTTAATATATGGGTTGATTATCCGACTTATATTGAAGAATTAGCAATTGTTAGAGCAACAACAGAAGATACAAAAATAGAAGTCAATCAAATTTTGAGTGAAGAACAAATAATAGAATATCAGAATTTAATTCGAAAAATACCGGTCTCTGATAACGTACTAGAATATGCAGTAAAATTAGTCGGTAAAACCAGAAAAAATAGTGATCTAGCTCCACAAATAACAAAAGATTTTATTTCATGGGGCGCTGGTCCTAGAGCATCACAATATCTTATTATAGGCGCTAAATGTCACGCTGTATTGAAAGGGAAATTATCTCCAGACATAGAAGATGTTAAGGCAGTAGCAAAGCCCATTTTAAGACATAGATTAGTTCGTAACTACAGAGCTGAAGCAGAAGGATATTCTATGGATAAAATTATTGAAAGCTTATTATAATTAACATATTACTTTTTAAAAGTTAATTAATTCTCTTGATGAATTATTCATGTGATACATACATT
>CANGHE010000010.1 GCA_947453545.1 Flavobacteriia bacterium | reverse complement strand
CGTGAGGATTACTATATGGGAGCTGAACCAAATTCTTTTATAATGAAATTAACAGCTTCAGAACTTTCTAAGTTAAAACGTGATTTTCCAAATGCTACATTTGAATTACAAATTATTCCTAGATATGAAGCAATTGTATCGAAAGATAGTTTTGCAAAATATGGATATAGTTATGAGGCAAAAATTCAAAATTTACAAACATTTCCTAAAGATGTTAATCATGGTAACAATGTAACAAACTTTGAACAAATCACTATACCTGTTAAAGGATCTACGATAACATTATCAAAACAAAATATTGCTTTATATAGAAGAATCATAACTGCTTATGAAGGACATACATTAGTTGAGAAAAAAGATGGGTTTTATATAGACGGTAAGAAAACGAAATCTTATAAGTTTGGAATGAATTACTATTGGATGATGGGTGATAATAGATATAACTCTGCAGATTCTAGAATTTGGGGATTTGTTCCAGAAGATCATATAGTAGGAAAAGCGTCTGTTGTTTGGTTCTCAAAAAGTGCTTATATGGGAATTCGTTGGGAAAGAATATTAAAGTTCATTCAATAGTGATTCCAATTTTTCCTACTGCATATTTTGGACCCATATCTTACTTTAAAGACATTTTAAACTGTCAAAATGTATTAATTGAAATACACGAAAATTATATCAAGCAAACCTATAGAAATAGAATGGTTATTTGTACCGCTAATGGTAAGCTTGAATTAAGTATTCCAGTAATTAAAATTAATGGAAACAAAACAGCAATAAAAGATGTGATTATTGATAATAATCAAAAATGGCAACGAAATCATTGGAAAGCTATAGAAAGTGCTTATAGACATGCTGCTTATTTTGAACATTATGAAAATGATATTAAAAACTTAATTTATCAGCATGATGAAAATCTAATTAGGTTTAATGAAAAAATCACGAACACTCTAATAAATTGGCTAGAGCTACCTATTAATTTATCAAAAACTACAGAATTCTTGGCAATAGAAAAAGAAGATTATAGACAAGGTCATTCTCTTTCCATAAATAATAAAATGGATTATAATTATTTTCAAGTATTTAGTGACAAAAATGGATTTATAGAGAATTTATCTTTGTTAGATGCAATTTTTAATATAGGTCCAATGGCAAGGAAAATTTTAATAAAATAATGGATAAAAAAGATATTCAATTAGGATGTTTGAAGAAAATTAATATACAATTAGTCGCGTTAGAAAAAATATTAAATGAAATACTATTAGCAACGGCCACTGATAGTAAAAGCTCTGCAGGTGATAAACATGAAACTTCAACGTCAATGGCGCAATTAGAGCAAGAAAAACTTACAAAACAGATAAATATTTTACTATCTCAAAAAGACAAATTACTGACAATTAAAACAGACACTTTGCATAATAAAATTGGCATCGGTAGTGTTGTAATTACTAACAGAGGTGGATTTTACTTATCAGTAGGAATAGGTAAATTCGAATCAAAAGATTCAGAATTTTTCGCCATTAACCCAGAAGCACCAATAGCAAAATTATTAATAGGAAAGAAAATAACTGACAAGATTATATATAATGATGATTCATTCGAAATCTTAAATGTATTTTAGAAAAATATACTTAATTTTAATAAAAATAGTAAATTATGGAAATGGATATTGTTTTAGCAAAAGGTGAAAATTATATAGCTAATGAGATTGATGGTGAAGTAGTAATGATGAACATTGAGACAGGTTTATATGTCTCTTTAAATAATACTGGGAAATCAATCTGGAATATATTAGATGAACCTACATCCATAGAAAATATTATAGAATATTTAATCAATAAATATACAATAACAAAAGAACAATGTATCACTGATGTTATACCATTTATTGAAGAAATGTTAAAACAAGAAATACTTATTATAAAATAGTTTAACCAAAAAAATTCACAATTTTATATTGTTGATGTCCATGTTTTCCTGTTAAAAAAACATCACCTATTTTTAACCAAGCATGGGCTTTTAATTCCTTGGAATCTAAATTTGTATTAATTCCAAGAAACAAATTCGTTTGTATCCCTTTTTTAAGTAAAATCTGCTTACAAGTTACTGCTTGAACTAAACACTTGCTTTCCCATGGTGTATTATTGCATAATGAGACAACAATAGTTGCAACTTTCTTTGCTAATTCAATAGTATTATCAGTATAAGTTTCATTATTTAATACCTGCATTTTACCTAGTAAAGCTCGATATTTTTTAAATGATAAAAAAATCATACAAAACCGAATTATTATTGACCAATACAAAGCCTGTACATAATATGATTTTATTTCAAAAGAGCTTGAAATAAAATGTTTTGAAATTTTTTTGAAAATTTTAGTCATAAACATAACATTACAATCAAAGTTAAGAATAGTAATTTGTAAATCTTCATTTAAAGAAGAAATTAGAATACTATTATCAAAGATTATATTATTTTAGTAAAAAAACAGATAATGAATAGAGAACTCAAAATCCCTTCTAATAAAGGATATGTTATTTGGTTTACAGGTTTATCTGGCGCTGGGAAAACAACTTTAGCAGAAGCCTTACAAAAAAAAATGTTGGAAAATAATATAGTTACTAAAATATTAGATGGAGACATACTGAGAAACGGAATTAACTCTGGCTTAGGATTTTCAGATAATGATCGTAAAGAAAATATAAGACGTGCTGCTGAAGTAGCTAAGCTTTTTATAGAAAGTAATATAATAACTCTTTGTTCATTCATTACCCCTACAAATGAGATGAGAAACATAGCCAAAAATATTATTGGCAAAAATAATTATATTGAAGTTTTTGTAAATTGTAGTTTGGAATTATGTGAACTTAGAGATGTTAAAGGTCTGTATAAAAAAGCACGAGCAGGAAGTCTTTCTAATTTCACTGGGGTAAGTGCTGATTTTGAACTACCACTAAATCCAAATATCGAAGTAAATACTGGGGAATATTCAATAGAAGAATGTATTAATCAAATACTTACAATTATTAACAAAAGGGATAACCAAATACATGAATAAAATTGGAATTATAGGTGGCGGATTTTCTGGTCTTATGGTAGCATATCACCTAATAATTAATTCTAAATCTCAAATTACAATACATATTATAGATGATAATTTTAAGAATGGAAAAGGAATAGCCTACTCCTGTAATTCGTCAGAACTCATTCTAAATGTTACAGCAGGAAAAATGAGTGCTATAAATAGTGATCCTGATCATTTTTTGAATTGGGCATCAAAGCATGCAGATTATATAAATACTGAAAAAAAAATACTTTCCAATGCATACTTACCTAGAAATTTTTATGGTAAATATCTAGAATCTATTTGGCATGAAATTAATACAATAGCTATTAATAATAAGATTATAATCGACGTACTAAAAAAAAACGCTGTAGATATAGATAAAGTCAACAATGATTTTAAAGTAACATTTTCTGATGGAAACACTGAAACTTACTCTAGTTGTATTTTATCGACAGGAAATCAACCGCCTCAAAATCCAACTGTATTCAATCAAGAAATTTTACAAAGTAATATATATTACCAAAATCCGTGGGATGAGAAGATTTATAACAAAATAAATAATAAATTGCCCATTCTAATTATTGGGAATGGATTATCAATGGTAGACACAGTAATTGAATTAAAAAATATAGGATTCAACAATAAAATATTTTCACTTTCACCACATGGGTATAATATTCTTCCACATAGAACTAATGATGTAACTTATGAAGATATAAAAATCGAATACAAAATTCTAAATAACATATCATTACTTAATGTTTTAAAATTAATTAATTTTCATCGAAAAAAACTTCGTTCTTTAGGAGTTTCTGCAGAAGCTGTGATAGATGCAATTAGACCTTTCAGCCAAGAAATATGGAGAAAATTTACAATTAATGAGAAAAGAATTTTCCTAAATAGATTGAGACATTTCTGGGGGGTAGCTAGGCATCGTCTTCCTATGCAAATACACGATAAAATTCAAAATTACAGAATTAAAAATGAATTGGAAATAATAGCAGGGAAAATTATTGATGCTAATGTTATAAACGATGAAATAAAAGTTTTATATACGAATCGAATAACAAATGAAAATTCAGAATTAATTATCGGTAAAATAATCAATTGTACTGGACCTGAAATGAATTATTCTAAATGCGACAATAAATTATTACTAAATTGTATTCGTAAAGGATATATCCAACAAGAAGATTTGAATCTTGGAATTAATATTGATGTAACATCTTTCCAAGTTAAAGGACATAACAATCAAATTGTCAAAAATCTTTTTACTTTAGGCTCATCACTTAGAGGCGAATTATGGGAAAGTACGTCTGTAACAGATATAAAAATTCAAGCAGAGTCAGTTGCAAATATTATATTGAAAAACAATACTATACACTACCCCCTTTCCAATCAATAACTCGACCGTCTTTAATACAATATGCTTTATCTGCTAATTTCATTGAAGCTAAGCGATGAGTTATAATAAATATTGTCATTTTATCCTTCAATTGAAATATAGTATCATATATTTCTTTTTCATTAAATTCATCAAGTTCATTCGTCGCTTCATCTAAAATTAAAAAATGTGGTTTACGTATTAAAGCCATCGCTAGTGCAATTCGCTGCCTTTGACCACCTGACAACCTTATTCCCCTATCACCAACAATTGTATCTAACCCATTTTCTAACTGATTAATGTAATTTAGTACATTGGCTTGATTTAAAGCTAATAAAATATCTTCTTCACTTGCATTAGGATTTGCCCAAAGCAGATTATTTCGTATAGAGTCATGAAATAAGAATCTTTCTTGCGTCATATAAGCTATACCATTTCTCCAATTTTTATATCCAATTTCTGATAAATTCTTACCATCAACTAAAAGTTCACCAGAAATAGGTTTCAACAAACCTGTAATGATATCAGCAAGCGTACTTTTACCTGAACCTGAACTACCTGTTATTGCAGTAATTTGACCAACTTTTATTTCTAAAAAAATATTTTCTAATACATTAACATTTGGCTTGTAAGAAAATGTAACCCCATTTAACGATATAGATTTCGAAGGATTAACCTCAACACAATCAGACAAACCTGACTTTTCTTGATTAAGTACAAAATATCGAATCTTTTCTTTTATATCATGAACAATTGGAACCAAATTCAGTATTGTTTGAATTTGATTTGAACATGACTTAATATTTGGTAGTATTCTTGAAAATATATATATCAAAATTACTAAATCCAAAACTGGTTCTGTAAATACAACAAAAACAATATATAAAAAAACTGACACTATTATTGCAGAACCCACATCATAAGAAAAATCAGTTTTTGCTTTTGTTTCTGAAAAAAGAACTTGATTCTCATACAATTTCTCAGAAATTTTTTCTAATGAATCTTTTTGCTGCTGATTTAAATTTTGACTTTTTGCTAATTTAATATTTTGAAAATGTTCTTGTAAATTGCTTTGAAGTTCCTTCAGATAAAACTTATTACTATTTCCAGATTTTATTGATCTTACAAAAAATTTACGTTGAATTACCACTAGTACGGCACCTGCAAAAAGCACCCAAAATGTTACCTTATATGAAATTATAAAAGCCATTATAATATGAGTAATAAGCACTACAATTCCTCCAACAAATTGAATTAAAGTAGTTATTAGAAAAGATATTTGACTTATCTCTCTTGATAATAATCCTACCATATCCGAACTACGGATTTTGACTATTGACATCCATTCAGTTTCTATTATCGCATGATGTAATTCCTTTCGCAATTTATTTGAAAATTCTTGCGTTATTCTACTATTAGTAAGAATACTTTTATATTTAATAATAGATAAAATTGTAATTATGACAATAAATAGCAGTAAAACATTTGTAAAAGTTAAGGGTATCTCTAAATAGTTAAATAATTTTTCTGCATTTCTAGTTAAAGAACTATTCAATTGACTTCCAAAATTCTTAACTCCTGTTATTGATAACAATGGAACAATTATAACTAATCCTATACCTTGAAAAAAACCTAATAAAATAAATAGAAATAATGCAAAATATGCACTTTTATCTATTTTCATTAATAACCACCGAATTGAAGATAACGCTTCTTTCATATAAATAATTAAAAACTCAAAAATAAGGAATTATTCTATCCAACTAGGAATAACAATTCTACCATTAATAAATTCGAACCAAAACTTATAGAATAAAAAACCTTATGATATATTTGTGAAAATTATGGCTGAACAACTAACAAATTTCAAGTATTATCTATCAGGTCTCACAATTGAAACTAATTTTGAACTTCCTGAATTAATTGAGTCATTCGAAAATGCTGACGGAACGATTTATATAACAGATAATATTTCAGATAATATTCCATTAGAAGCGATTAAAGAAAAAAAATATTCAGATGAAAGTTTAGATTACATCTTTAACAAACACATAGGTCATATTGCTATTTGGAATAATAAAAAGATTGAATTGACACCTAATTTTCAAAAAGATGATGCCTATTTAAGAATGGTTATATTGGGCACTATATCAATGTTATTTGTAAATAGCTTTGGTTATATTTCAATGCATGCTGCATGCGTAATTGTAAATAATCAAGCAATATTATTCTGCGGTGACTCTGGTATAGGTAAATCTAGTATCGCTACTTATTTTTATCATAAAGGATATACTGTATTTTCTGATGATGTTACGAATATTAAAATTAGCGAAGACAACATACCGATTGCCTACCCTTCCGTACCTAGAATAAAACTTTCAAAAGAAGCTTTAAAACAAATTGGGAAATCACACATAGGATTATCTACCATACCTTCTTTTACTACAAAATATTCATTACCAATAAACAAAGAAAATTATAAACAAAAGTATAAAATAACTCATATTGTATATCCTAAATTCACTGAAAATAAACTTAGTATCAACCAAATTCATGGACGTGATAAACTTCAATTACTTGCATATAATATCTATAGAAAAGGGATAGGGAAAAAACTTAGACTATTTAATCACAGACCAAAAAGTATATTTACACTGGCTATTAACTCAAAAATGATGTGCTTTGTTCGAGAAAAAAATAAAAGTAAAATGAATGATAGTTTTAAATATTTAGAAGATTATTTAGTAGAAGTTACAAATATAAATAGTGATGAAATATAAATATTTAGTTAGTGGTATTACAATTCAATCAGATATCTACTACTCTGAATTAGTCGAAACTGATAATGAGTATGAAGTTACACTAAGCTATGGTAAGGTTCCCAAACACTTAATAAAAAATAACGTAGACTTTCCTTTTATAGAAGCGAATGAAAATCAATATTTATTGCGATTAGAAAATATCGGTAGATTATTGATTGAAAACGGAACTACTATTACTATTGAAAAAGATGCGAATGGTAACTCTCATGATATTGAAAAATATGTAATGACAAACATTTTAGGTGCACTAAGCTACCAACGTGATTGGATACCAATGCATGGTGGTGTATTTGTACATAACAGAAAAGGTATTTTAATAACGGGTGCTTCGGGAAATGGCAAATCAACTATATTAACCGCATTAATGTCAAAAGGATATAAAATACTTTCTGACGATATAAGTAACTTAAAAATTATTGACAATAAAATCTTTGCTTTTCCCTGTTTTCCATATTTGTTAATTTGGGATAAAACAGCTAAAAAATTCAATCTAGAAACGATAGATAAAAAAAGAATTAGAAAAGATATGGAAAAATATATTTATCCTATGGATAAGAATATATTTCATGACACTCCTATCGAACTTTCGAAAATATATTTTTTATTAAACGAAGAAATAAAAGAAGATGTAATATCTATTCAAGGAAGAAATAAAATAGAAACTTTAAAAAAAAACACTTACAAACCTTGGATGATTGATATATTTAAAAAACAAAAAAACACTTTTATACAACTAAGTCATATCGCTAATAATATTTCACTAGAAATAATCTATAACAATCATAAACTTGGTTTTACAAAATCTTTTCAACAATTTATTGATAAACTAGAAAAGGATGCTTAATAATAACAAAAAAATGATTTGGCTTGCATCCTACCCTAAATCTGGTAACACATGGATGAGGTTATTTTTGACTGCATTGCAGAAAGATACTGATTTTGGAATCAATGAAATTGAAACAGACGGAATTATTTCATCTAGAAACATTATTGATTCAACTTTAGGAATCAATTCTGCTGAAATCAATGAAAATGATTTTTTAAAATATCGTTCAGAATTATACGACAAATGGGCCAACACAAAGACTAAAGATACATTATTCATTAAAGTACATGATGCTTGTATTTTAAAAGGAAATATTTTATTTCCTCCAAAAATAACTAAAGGTACTATTTACATATTAAGAAATCCCTTCGACATGGTAGCTTCAACAGCAAACCATCAATCTATGTCAATTAATAAAGCAGTGCAATTTTTATGTAATAATACAGCTGAACTTGCTCAATCAAAATATAATTTAAATCAACAAATTTCACAACATTTAGGGACGTGGTCTGAACATATAATTAGTTGGACTAATGTTCATAGGAATAATATGCTATTAATTCGATATGAAGACTTACTTCATAAAAGCCTTGAAACATTCAATAAAGTTGTTAATTATCTAGAATTAAATTATTCACAAGAAAAAATAATTAAAGCAATTGATCAAGTTGCATTTGACAAAATTCAGGAAAAAGAAAAAAAAGAAAAATTTAAAGAAACACCAAAAAAAACAGAAATGTTTTTTAGATCTGGTAAGTCTGGAGGATGGAGAGATGAAATAACTCAAGATCAAGCAAATTACATTGTTGATTGTAATTATGAATCTCTTTTGAAATACGGATATATCAACGAAAATGGAGATATATTAGTATAATAAGAATATATTTATTTTTTTTACTATATTTGCATTGGGTAAGTCTTTTACGACTAGCTCCTTCTAAATCCTCCAGGACGGGAACGTAGCAAAGGTAAGAGGTTGAGCGGTGCGATAAAAGTAGCTTACCCTTTTTTTATGCATTGCATTTCCCCTCCCAATAACATATTTCTTAATTCAGAATATTACTTTATCTTAGTGGATAGTAATAATTCAATCAACTTTTAATTATGATTTTTTTCATCGATACAGCCAATTTAAATGAAATCAAAGAAGCTTATAATTTAGGAATATTAGACGGAGTGACTACTAATCCTACCCTTATGGCTAAAGAAGGTATTACAGGTAGTAACAACATATTAAAACACTATGTTGATATATGTAATATTGTTGACGGATATGTAAGTGCTGAAGTTAATGCTACAGACTACAAAGGAATGATTGCTGAAGCTGAAATACTCTCTGAACTTCATCAAAACATCGTTGTTAAAATACCTATGACAGCAGACGGTATTAAAGCAATTAAATATTTATCAAACAAAGAAATAAAAACAAACTGTACACTCATATTCTCAGCAGGACAAGCATTATTAGCCGCTAAAGCTGGGGCAACATTTGTATCACCTTTTGTTGGTCGACTTGATGATATTCAAGCTGATGGATTACAACTCATTGCTCAAATACGTTTGATATTTGATAATTATGGATTTGAAACTCAAATTTTAGCAGCTTCAATTAGAACACCTATGCATATTATACAATGTGCTGAAATTGGAGCAGATGTTGTAACCGTGCCATTATCCGTTATTTTAGGATTAATAAAACATCCTTTAACTGACAAAGGTTTAGAACAGTTTACTGCTGATTATAACAAAGGAAATAAACAATAGAACTAAAAAGAATGTCGGTAATCGAAATTTTTAAAAATACGGGGTTTGAAACTCCTACTTTAATGCAAGAAAAGTATTGGGAGAACAAGCATCCTTACTCTATTCTACTTTCAAATACAGGTAGCGGTAAAACCCTAGCTTTCTGTGTACAACTTGAATTACATTTAACCAACCACCAATCTAATGGACAAGTGCTAATTCTTTGTCCAACAAGAGAATTAGCGACACAAGTTTCCAAAAACTATACTTCGCTCAGAACTGGAAGAAAAATGGTATTGTGTTATGGTGGACATTCTTTCAAAAATGAATGCCTACAACTTCAAGAAAACCCTCAGATAATTGTGGCAACCCCAGGAAGAATACTTGATCATTTGACAAGAAGAAGTAACGGATTGTCTGAATTCGAACATTTGATTATCGATGAATATGACAAAACCTTAGAAATGGGTTTTTTAAATGAAATATCTGAGATTTATAGATATGTAGCTGCTCCATTAAAATCAATACAACTAATTAGTGCAACTGAAATAGAAAAACTTCCTACATTTTTAGAAATTTATTCATTTCAAACTTACTCATTTATTCAGGAAGAAAAACCAAATTTAGAATACTTTAGTGTTGAAGCAGTAGGACACGATAAACTATTCGCCCTCGTTTCTTTTCTTTCTAATAAAAACTTTGGACCTATATTAATTTTTTGTACACACAGAGAAACAGCAGAACGAATTTCACAACATTTAATTGAATACGGAAAATCTAATGTATTATTCCACGGAGGAATGGAACAAATTGATCGAGAACGTTCTTTAATCAAATTTAGAAACGGATCTGAAAACTGTTTAGTTTGCACGGATCTAGCGTCAAGAGGTATCGATATTCCAGAAATAGAAGCTGTTTTTCATTACCAATTTCCACATACACTACAAGATTTCACCCATAGAAATGGTCGTACAGCTCGTATGAAAACTGATGGAAAAATCTACTTATTAAAATCAGAAGAAGAACCACTACCTGAATACACCGATGACTTCCCTATACAAAAATTAAAAGCACCAGAAAAAATAGACGATTTCTACCCAACAGATTGGATTACATTATACCTTTCAGTTGGACGTAAACATAAAATACGTAAACTAGATATCGTAGGTTTTTTTCTTCAAGAAACACAATTCGAAAAAGATGAACTAGGAATTATTGATGTAGCTGATACCTATTCATATGTTGCTATTTCAAGAAAAAAATTGAAATATGCAAAGACATTATTTCCGAAAATCAAAATAAAAAAGCAACCAGTCTTAATTTCCTTGTGTAGATAAATAACAAAAGAATTTATCATTACTGAAAGTTGGGATAAAAAAATAGGCTGTATCTAAATGATACAGCCTATTTATATTTTAAAATTGAATAAACTAAGCGTTTACATTCATATTATCTAATACATCCATTACAGACTTAACAGCTTTTGCAGACTCATCTAACAATGCTTTCTCTTCTGAATTCAATTGTAATTCAATAATTTTTTCGATACCATTTTTTCCTAATACAACAGGTACACCTAAATAAATATCTTTCATTCCGTACTCACCATTTAACCATGCGCACACTGGGAAAATACGTTTTTGGTCACGTACAATCGCCTCAACCATTTGAGCAGCAGCAGCTCCTGGTGCATACCAAGCTGATGTACCTAACAACTTAACGATTTCACCACCTCCAAATTTAGTTCTTTCTATGATTTCATCTAATTTTTCTGGAGAAATCAATTCTGTAACTGGAATACCAGCAACAGTTGTATAGCGTGGAAGTGGAACCATTGTATCACCATGCCCTCCCATCAATACTGCTTGTATGTCTTTTGGAGAAACATTTAATTCTTCAGCTAAAAATGCACGGTATCTTGCAGTATCTAATACACCAGCCATACCGAAAACTTTACTAGAATCAACTTTAGCATTCAAATAAGCACAATATGTCATTACATCTAATGGATTAGATACAATAACTAAAATAGCGTTTGGAGAATGTTTAATAATATTATCAGTAACTGTTTTTACAATACCAGCATTTGTAGCGATAAGATCGTCACGAGACATACCAGGTTTTCTTGGAAGACCTGAAGTAATAACCACCACATCAGAATTTGCAGTTTTACTATAATCATTTGTAGAACCAATTGTTCTAGAATCATACAAATTAATCGGAGCTTTTTGCCAAATATCCAATGCTTTACCTTCAGCAAAACCTTCTTTAATGTCTAACAAAACGATTTCGTTAGCAATCTCTCTTTGAGCTAAAACGTCTGCACAAGTAGCACCTACATTTCCAGCACCTACAACAGTTACTTTCATAGTATTTAATATGTTTAATTTCACAAATTACTATGCAAAATTAAAACAAATGAATGAAAAGAATCTACTTTTTATCATTAATTTTAATGACTTTTAATAATTATAGCATAATTTTAAGCAACCAACAAAAAAAGTAATCGTCATTAGTATATAAATAAAGTGGATAAGAAAAGTCAATTGGATATACTTATTGCAGGTTGTGTCAAAAAAGATCGCTTGAGTCAAGAAAAGTTATTTAAACTTTTTTACGGAAAACTTATGGCTATCTCGCTTCGATATGCGAACGATAATGATACTGCGCAAGAAATTCTCCAAGAAAGCTTTATTAAGATTTTTGATAAGATTGAAATGTTCGAATCAAATGGTTCTTTTGAAGGTTGGATAAAAAGAATAGTCACTAACACAGCACTAGACTTTTTAAGAAAATCAAAAAGAGTAACCTTTGTAGAAGAAAATGAAGTGAATACAAAAGATGCTTTCACTAACCCTCTTGAAGAATCAGAGTTCGAACATACTTTAGAATTGAAAGCAAGTTTTGCTCTTGAAGCAATTCAAAAGCTTTCTCCAGCATATCGTACAGTGTTTAATCTTTATGTAATTGAAGAGTATACACACAAAGAAATAGCTGAAATGCTTGGGATTTCGGAAGGTACATCAAAATCGAATTTAGCAAAGGCTAAAATGAATTTACAAAAAATGATTACCAATTATTACAGTAAAATTGAAGAATGAGTAACATAGAAAAAATATTTAAAACTAGTTTAGAAAATCATGAAGTTCCTTATGATGGTGCTGCATGGGAAAAACTGTCTAAAAAACTAGATACTTCTGCAATAAAAGACAAAAAAAGTTCGTCTACTACTACTTGGATAATTGTTTCAAGTATCGTAGTAATATCTTCATCACTTTTATTTCTGAACAATTCAAATGAAACATCAACCAAGAAAATTAATAATATCAATAACGAGATAAAAGACAAGTCTTTAATTCGTAGCTCGAATGAAAAAGTTAACAAAAGTAAATTAACTGTTACAAAAAACAAAAAAATAGAGTCAGAATCGAAAGCAAATGTAATTTCTAAAAAAATCGAATTTAGCATTCCATCTTCGAATGATAAACCAGTGAATGAATTTGACAAAATTGAATTAAAAACATCTTCAGAATTAACTAATAACATAAGAAAAAACTCAGAAAAAACAACAATCACATTTAGTGCTAGTGCGAAAGAGTTTTATTGCCTTGGTGAAACTGAAGAATTAACAAATGAAAATAATTATCCTATCTATTTAATTAGTGATTCTAAAAAAATAATATACTTCAAATCATTAGAAAAAATAAAAATAACATTCAAAGAAATAGGTAATTATTATTGGAGTAGAGAACCTCATTTGAATACAAAAGAAAAAATGCATGCATTCTATGTGAAAGAAAATCCAACTGCACAATTAAATCTACCTAATGAATTGGATTATTCAAATGGACTTCCTCAATTATCTTTAACTTCTTCAGCGCAACACTGTAATGTTAAGTGGTATATTAATCAAAAACCAAGCTCAACTGACAAAGAATTAGATATTGCATTATTTAACAAAGGAAATTACACTTTTACTTTAGTTGCACAAAATAATTTTGGATGTACAATTGAAATAAATAAGACCTTTTTAGTTGAAGAGAATTACAACCTATTAAGTGTTACAGGATTTGAACCTACCAACCCAGACCCTAAAAGAAATACATTTCTACCATATGCATTGACCGTTAGAAATACACCATTTAGAATGTTGATTATTGATCCTAAAACAAGTCAAATTGTTTATGAAACAACCGATAAAAATAAACCTTGGAATGGTGTTGATCAAAAAACAGATGAATTGGTTCCTGAAAACATTGATTATATTTGGAAAGTAACATTATTCAACCCTGAAAACAACGAAAAATCAGAATATAGAGGTAAAATAACACGAATTTAATTAATCTAATTTATGCTACTTTATGTTAAATCGTTTGTTTATTGTCCTTATTTTTTCGCTTCCAATTGTCGTATTTGGACAAAAAATAGAAATTCTCTGTAATACTGATAAACAATTTATATCAAAATTCGAGTTTGATGAAAACGATTTTAAATACTCTAAGATTAATAATGTTTCATATTTAAACTTTAATGAAAATACACCATTAACATTAACAGAATATGGGGCTCCGATATTACCATTTTTTGCTAAATCAATTCTGATTCCTAATACAGGGAGTAGTTTATTAAAAATTTCGTATGAAAATTTCGTTGAATTTAATGATTTAGAAATACTCCCCAATAAGCAAAGAAAAAAAAGAGATACAGTAAATAATTCTGAATTATTTTTTAGTGATATATATAATCGTAATGAATTCTACCCTGGAGATATAGTAAAACTAGAAACACCTTACAGAATTCGAGAATTAAGAGGTCAAGTTATTAAATTTTATCCTTATCAATATAATCCTGTAACAAAAACACTTCGCTTTTATAAAAATATTAAAGTAGAAATTGATTTCACTAATTCTACAGGGTTAAATGAGGTATATATAAAAGAATCGACTTCCAATTTTGGACATGCAATCTACGCAAGTCAACACATTAATCATTCGACTAAAATTGAAAAATATTTAATGAAACAAGATGAGGGTGAAATGTTAATTATAAGTCCAATATCTCACATTGAAAATGTTAAACCACTATTAAATTGGAAAAATCAAAAAGGAATTAAAACAACCTTAGTTACCACATCAACAACCGGTAAATCTTCTGATTCAATAAAAAAATTTATTAAACAATATAATGACTCTAATCCCAATTTACTTCATGTATTGTTAATCGGAGATAATAATGACATTCCTCCATTTTATTATGGAAATGTTAATAGCCCTGATGGAATTTATGATGTGTGGAGTGATTCATATTACGGACAATTAACAGATGATTATTATCCAGAATTGTTTATTGGACGATTTTCAGGCACACCAGAACAAGTAAAAAATAGTGTTAACAGAACATTAGCATACGAAAAATCCAATGATTCTGATAATTGGGTAACAAATGCAATCAATATAGGTTCATCTGAAGGATCACTTTTTGGTGATAATAATGAAGCTGATTGGCAACATTTACGCAATATTAAATATAAACTAGACTCAATAGGATTTTCAAAAATATATGAATTTTATGATGGTACAAGAGGGGGTAATGATGATCCTGGTAACCCTAGTAGTTCAATGATTAGTTCAGCGTTGAATAATGGAGTCGGAATTTTAAATTATACTGGACATGGTGATGACAACATATTATATACAAGTTCTTTTACTTCAAATGATATAATGAATTTATCCAATTTTAATAATCTTCCGTTTGTTATTTCTGTAGCATGTAACAATGGTCGATTCATTAATAGAACATGTTTAGCAGAAACATTTATGACTGCTCAAATTGACAATAAAGACATCGGTGCTATCGCTGTTTGTGCTTCTAGTATACTGATGGATTGGGCGCCTCCAATGAAAACACAAGATGAAATAATAAACCTTATTGATGACAGAAATCTAACTACCCATAAATCTACTTTAGGAGGACTTTTTTGGAATGGTCAATTTAGTATGTTAGAAAAATATGGAAATAATGGAATTGAAGTTATGAAGACTTGGATATTTTTTGGTGATCCATCGATTGTTTATAGATATAAACCAAATGAAAAAATTACTGCTGACATAAAATACAATATTGTTGACTCAACGATAAATATAACATCAAATGTGGAACAAGCGATAGTAGGAATAAGTAACGAAAACAAATACATAACTTCTGGACATATCACAAATAACAATTTTAATTGTAAAATTTCGTCGACTGAAATGAATGATTCATTATTGATAACTATCACAAAACAAAATTATTCACCTATTCAATATTACCTGAAAACTAACAATAAAGTTAACACTTACCTACTTCCTGAGACACCCACATCAGTGTTTCCGAACCCTTTTGATAAGTATATAACAATAATTGGAAATAGGCCAGACGAAATTATTCTGTATGATATCCTAGGAAATAAAATTTCAACAACAATAAACTTCATCCAAGAAAATAAAATTGAAATAAACACAGAAAACTTAAAATCAGGATATTACATTTTACAAATTAAAGTAAATCAAAACATACATAACATAAAGATTACAAAAGACATCAATAATTAAATTCTTATGTAACAATTGTGGCTAAACATCATTTTTTTCTTTATTAATTTCATTAAAAATTAAATAGATATAAAATGAAAAAGAATATTGGAACATTAGACCGAATATTAAGAGTTTTAATAGCAATTGTTATAACAACTTTATATTTAAACCACACAATAACAGGTACTTTAGGTATAGTATTAATCATATTATCAGGAGTTTTCATCATAACAAGTTTGATTCAAATTTGTCCTATATACCTTCCATTTGGATTAAATTCAATTCGTAAGAAAAAATGAGTTTTTTTATTAAACATAAATGGATTATTAGACTTGCTTTAATTGGTGGAATTATTGGTTATGGCTATTATTTTTTTATTGGATGTACATCAGGTAGATGCGTCATTACTTCAAAACCCATTAATTGTAGTCTATACGGAGTATTAATGGGGGCATTTCTGGGTGATCTGATAAAAAATAAAAAGAAGTAAATTTCATAGCCAATACCTACTTGCAACCCTGAAGGTATTCACATGAGCATCGACGATTATACGGATATCTTTACTATACCCTCCTCCCATTGAACAGACAACAGGAACACCCAGTTGCGAGGCAAACTCAAAAACCAAGCGATCACGTTCCTTGCTCCCTTCAATAGAAATAGCTAACTTACCTAAAGAATCACTGTACAAAATATCTACTCCACACTGGTAAAAAATGAATTCAGGTTGAAATTGACTGATGATTTGATTCAAAGCACGTTGCAATTCAAATAAATACACCGCATCTGTACAGCCATCTAACAACGCAACATCTAAATCTGATTGTTCTTTATGCAAGGGATAATTATTCTTGCCATGCATACTGAAGGTAAATACGTACGAATTATCTTGAAAAATTGCTGCAGTACCATTCCCTTGATGTACATCCAAATCAATAATTAAAATTCGCTTTATGTGCGTGTGATCTAATAACCAATGTGCTGCTATCGCTTGATCATTCAACAAACAAAATCCTTCACCACGATTTGCATAAGCATGATGAGTTCCTCCTGCAATATTGAAACCAATCGAAGTGTGTTCAAACGCATACTGCGCAGCCAAACGTGTACCTTCCATTATGTGTAATTCACGTTCAACTAAAGCTGGATTATGCACAAAACCAGTCACACGCTGTTCTCTGGGTGTTAATGTCCCTTCTAACAACTGATTCACATACACCTCATCGTGTGCCAAAAGTACGTAAGAAAGAGCAATTAGATCAGGTTCAAACAATTGTGATGAATCGATCACCCCTTCATACACCAACTGCCTCGGAATCAAATCATATTTTTCCATCGGAAATTTATGCCCTTCCGGAACAGGGTGAATGTAAGACGGATGAAAAAAAACACGCATACAATTACTTTTTCACATGTGTTTCAAACCCCAAAACAATATGAGCCACAGCAGGACAAACTTCAATATTCTTCGTAGTCAAATCCAAAATTTGATACATATTTTTTCGATCTGTATGTGGATATTCTTTGCATGCCAGTGGTCTATCTTCGTAAATAGAACACTTATTATCTTCACCCAAAAAGGCACAAGGCGAAGATTTCAATACAAAATCTCCATCTTCATCTACTTTCAAGTAGAAATCTTCAAACTTACCCGATTTCATTCCCATGCGTTTCGCAATGCGATCAATATCTACCTTACGGAAAATTGGACTTGTAGTTTTACAACAATTAGCACAAGTAAGGCAATCCATAGACTTAAACGTTTTCTTGTGTGCATCATGAAAAAGTTCATCCAATTTACGTGGATTCATTTTCTTCAAACCACTTAATTTCTTTTTCAATGCGGGTAATTGCTCTTTGGCTTCGTCTAATTTTTGTTTGTTCATGGAAATGGAGTAAGTATAAATCTGCAATAAAAGTACGACTAATATCGTTTTTACAATGAGAAAAAAGTATATTTACGTAAGAAGTTTGTTACTATGGAACGATACGATATTGTTATTATTGGAGGTGGACCAGCGGGATATGCTGCTGCTATGCGTGGATTGGATTTAGGTAAAAAAGTTTGCTTAATTGAGAAGGATAAAATTGGAGGGGCTGCAATATACAATGGTGCACTGTCTTCTAAAACACTTTGGGAAATTGCTAACAAGGTGAATGACATCAATGTGTTTCCACATTCTCAACAAACCGAACCATACAAGATGAAATGGGAAGATGTACGCACTGCACTCAATGAAGCCATTTTTGAACGTAAAATGCAATACTCCTGTCAAATAAACCTACTAAACAGTGAACACCACGCCTACTTTCACTATGAAAAGGGAGAAGGAAGTTTTCTTTCCTGTAATGAAGTACAAATAAAACAAGGTGCAGAAACCAAGGTCATTTGGGGAGATTTTATATTCATTGCAACAGGCAGTCGTCCTGCGGTTCCATCCAACATACTTGCTGACGAAAAATACATTTACACAAGTGATGGGATTGATCACATTACCGACTACCCTAAAAGTATTGTTATTGTTGGTGGTGGAGTAATCGGCTGTGAATATGCGACCATCTTTGCTAACTTCGGACAAACAAAAGTGTATTTAATTGATAGACAAGAACGTATCTTACCTTCTGAGGATGAAGATATATCAACCTTAGTAAGCAAAAATCTAGAAAAGAAAGGAGTTGTCATTCACCACAAAGCATCTTTACAACGTATTGAAGTAAAAGACGGAGAAGTTGAATACGAGATTACCCAACCCAATGGGGAAAGCGAAATAATTCGCGTAGAGAAAGCATTTTTAGCAGTAGGAAGAATTCCGAATCACGAAGTATTGAACATCGACAAAGCAGGAATCCATATGTCAAAACGCGGATACCACATCGGCGATTTGAACACCCAAACCAATATACCCAACATCTTCGCTATTGGTGATGTTTCTGGACGTATCACCTTGGTAAACATGGCAGAAATCGAAGGACGCTATGCCGTTGAAAAAGCTTTCAATATTACCACTACCCCACTGAACTACGACAATATTTGCACGATTATGTTTTTAAATCCAGAAGTCGGATGTGTTGGTGTAAACGAACAACATTGTCTAGCACACAATATTCCAGTTAAAGTTGTTAAAATCGATTACTCACTTATCGCGAGAGCCATAGCTATGCGTAAAACGGAAGGATTCTTCAAGATCATTGTTACCAATGACGACGAGATGAAAATTTTAGGTATGCGTGCAGTAGGCGAACACGCTTCCTCTGCAATACAAGCTGTAGGTTTACTCATTAAAATGAATGAGGGAATCGAACACCTTTCTGAACTTGTTCATCCTCACCCTTCTATCGTAGAAGGTATACAAGAATGTGTACGTATGCTATTGAATAAATCGATTTTCAAATCGTCTATCCTCAATGATAAATTAGCCTGCTACACCTTGGTTGATGGTAAAAAAGAAGCTGTTGAAAGGGTGTGATTTAATAATCCTTTTTATTTAATATTCCTTTTACCAATTAACTAAAATATCTTCCCTGGATTCAAAATTCCCTTCGGATCAAACACTTGTTTGATTGAGCGCATCAAGTTTAACTGTACTTCATTAAACGCTAAAGGCATATACTGTTTTTGAACCAAACCTATACCATGTTCACCAGAAATAGTTCCTCCAAGTGCTATTACCTCTGTAAATAACTCACTGATTGCCTTAGATAATTCATTATTCCAAAAATCATCAGACAAATCTCCTTTGATAATGTTTACATGTAAATTACCATCCCCTGCATGTCCATAACATACCGATTTAAAACCATATTGATTACCAATACGTTTCACCGCTGCTAATAAATTCGGTAATTCATAACGTGGTACTACTGTATCCTCTTCTTTATATACAGAATGGGCTTTTACCGCCTCCCCAACCTTACGGCGTAATTTCCATAACTGATCCTTTTGCGCTTGACTTTCAGCAAACATAATTTCATCTGTTTCGAAATTTTCAAGCACTAACGTAATTTCTTCACACGTTTTCATCAACGCCTCCACATCGAATCCATCAACCTCTATTAACAAATGAGCGGCATGCGAATCTTTTACTTCAATAACAGATTCTGTTTCATATTGCATTGTCCATAACAAAGCATCTCTTTCCATAAATTCCAAACCACTTGGAGTTATCCCTGCTCTAAAAATTGCAGCAACAGCCTCACAAGCTTTCTCAGCGTTATAGAAAGGAACCAACATCAATAAATCATCCGTTGGATGTGGAATCAAACGCATTACGATTTTAGTAATAACCCCCAACGTTCCTTCACTTCCTACTAGTAATTGTGTCAAATTATAACCTGTAGCATTTTTCAATACATTCGCACCAGTCCAGATAATTTCCCCCGTCGGTAAAACAAGCTCTAAATTCAAAACATAATCTTTTGTAACACCATATTTTACTGCTTTAGGACCTCCAGAATTTTCAGAAACGTTCCCACCAATAAAACAACTTCCTTTACTTGCTGGATCAGGAGGATAAAACAAACCAACTTCTCTAACAGCATCTTGTAACACTTGAGTAATAACCCCAGGCTCAACTGTCACCTGATGATTTTTTTCATCTATTGCGATTATTTTATTAAAGCGCTCCATTGATAAAGCAACTCCTCCATGAATCGGAAGTGCACCTCCACTCAACCCTGTTCTTGCCCCTGATGGAGTAACTGGAATTCCTTCTATATTACAATATTTAATTATAGCTGAAACCTCATCCGTTGTTTCTGGCTTTAACACTACTTCAGGAATAAATACCAAATCTTCTGTATGATCTTGTCCATAAGACTCACGCAATGATTCGTTGGTTATACAACGTTCACCTAACAAGGTTTGAAAATACTGTATATCGGAAGAAATTACCGCTTTATATTGCATAGTATTGGAATTTAGTTGCAAAAGTAAAGATTAATAACATTAGATAAAAGAGATTAGACGAAAGACATCGGACTTGAGTCTGTAGACATAAGACGAAAGACATAAGACGTGAGACATAAGATATTAGATGAAAAACATTAAAACAGAAGGTTCTAGAAATCCTGTATTTCTTTCAAAAATTGTATATTTAACCTATGAATCGAGTACTTAGCATCTTATTTATATTCATTAGTATATTCAGTATTGCCCAAAAAAGAATGGATGATTCTAACAATACTCCTGCAACAACAAATGCTTACTCATTCATTGAAAACAAGGGACAATGGGATAAGGATATATTATTCAAATCTTCCTTTAAAGGAGGGAATCTTTGGGTGCAACGCAAAAAACTGATGTTCCATTTAAAAGATTACCAAGAGCTTAGAAAAAATCATGGGGGTGGTATTTGCGATACATGTAAAAACAGAGAACACGTCATTCACCTCAACTTTGAAGGTTGTAACACAATAACACAATTCTCATCATCCACTCCTTCAAAAGAATATTACAATTACTATTTAGGAAATGACCAAACGAAATGGGCAAGTAATGTACATGCATATACTGAGACTACTTTACACCAATTATATTCTGGCATAGACCTTAAATTAATTCAAGAAGATGAAGAAATTAAATATGAATTTCATATTCAACCGAACGCTAATCCAAATCAAATAAAACTTTCCATCGCTGGGGCAACTTCTATTACAATTGATGCATATGATCAGTTACAAATCACCACTCCTGTTGGAAATATAATCGAGAAAAAACCTTTTGTTTATCAAGTAATTAAAGGGAAGAAAAGTGAAATTCGAAGCGCATTTGAAGTAATTGAAAATAATGTGCAATTCAAACTTGGAAATTACGATTCTTCTCTTCCACTCATCATTGATCCTATACTCGTTTTTGCGACTTACAGTGGTTCTGTGACGGACAATTTTGGTATGACAGCTACCTATGGATATGATGGAACAGCCTATTCAGGTGGTACTATCTTTGGAAATTCCTATCCAACACCAGACAAAGGAGCTTACAACGTTACATCAAACTTTACTGTAGTAAGTAAAAATGGACTATGTTCAGATGTTTTTATTTCCAAATACACTAAAGATGGTTCTCAAATGAAATGGACAACATTTTTAGGAGGAGGAAGTAATTACCTTGGTGCTGAAACAATACATTCACTTATTTGCGATAGTAGCAATAACATCTATGGTTTTGGTGCAACATCGAGTGATAATTTTCCTGTTACTACAAATGCTTTTCAACAATCCCATATGCAAGGAGAAGAGATATTAATTAAAAACAATGGTGCGCTTTTTAAAAATATTGGTACAGATATATACTCTTTTAAAATAAGTAGTGATGGTAAAAATTTACTAGGATCCACATTAATTGGAGGTTCCGGAAATGATGGGTTAAACTACAATTTGACAGGGAAATCCATGCAATATAATAACAACAAAATCAATATTAATGGAACGGTTTATTTATTTATACCATACGATAGTTTAACAACCAATTATGGAGATCAGTTCAGAGGAGAGATCATGTTAGACTCGCTTAATAACATAATTATTGCTACATCAACAAGATCGAAAGATTTTCCTTTAAAAAATGCATTTCAACCACAACTCAATGGTCAACAAGATGGCGTGATTTTTAAATTGAAAAATGATTTTTCAGACCTACTTTTTTCAAGCTTCATCGGTGGTTCTAATAATGATGCTCTTTACTCAGTAAAAGTTGACAAATCTGGAAACTTAGTTTTTTGTGGTGGAACATGTTCTACTGATCTAAGTACTTCTACAAATGCATACCAAACTACATATAATGGAGGGATTTCAGATGGATATATTGGAAAAGTAAATAGGAACGGTGTATTAACAACTCTAACATATATTGGAACTCCTCAATTTGATCAATCATATATCTTAGATTTGGACGAAACAAATCAAATCTATATAATAGGCAATTCTATTGGGGGAAATTTCCCTGTTATAAATGCTAATTTTAGTAATTTAAATGGTAGTCAATTTATCGCAATATTAAATTCAGAATTATCTACCATTGTGAAATCAACTATTTACGGTAGTGGAAAAACATACATAAATGATATTTCACCTGCAGCATTTATGGTTGATGCATGTCATAACATATATGTTTCTGGTTGGGGGGCAAATATTATTCAAAATCTTTCAGAATTTAATTTATACTGGGGTACTGACCCTAATTATTACTATACTGGAGATGTTAGTAAACAAAATTTCACAAAACATGGTGGTTCTGTTTTACAAAATATGCCTATAACACCTAACGCTCAATTTCAATCTCCACCTAATGGTTTTGATTTCCATTTATTTACAATAGATAAAAATTTAGATAAAATAATTTATGGAGGATATTTTGGTGGTAATATTGCTGGGGAACATGTGGATGGAGGGACATCACGTTTTGATAATAAAGGTGTAATTTATCAGTCAATTTGTGGTGGTTGTGGTGGTTCTAGTGATTTCCCTACCACTACAAATGCATGGTCAAATAAGAATCTCAGTTCAAATTGCAACAACATCGTAATGAAATTTGATTTTGAATTACTTGAAACACCAAAAATCCAATGTAATGATACGATATGTCAATTTACGGAAGCTATATTTACTAATATAAGCCAACCATTATATCCATTCTTTTGGGAATATCAAGATAAAAATATCGATAGTTTAGCTATCGAATTAAAAACTAAATTTAGCAAACCAGGAAATTACACTGTAAATTTATCAATGAAAAATCCAACTTGCTTTAATTATATTAAAACATCTAAATCTATAACTGTAATTGATAATTACCTTAAAGCAAATGCTTCTGCTTCTGAACATAAAACATTAAAAGGGTCTACAATTAAATTAACTGGAGGACCGAATGATATGATTACATATAATTGGACACCTAATGAAAATATCAAAAATTATAATTTACAAAATACAGACACCAAAGTTGATAAAAACACTACCTACACTTTGGAAGTAAATGATGGTATCTGCAGTTCAACAGATACAACTCATATAGAAATAATAGATTGGGTTTGTGATTTCCCTTTTGTATTTGTCCCTAATGCATTCTCACCCAATAATGATAATGAAAATGATATATTATATGTTCGTGGTCATCCTATTACCAAAATTGAATTAAGAATTTTCAATCGATGGGGTGAAAAAGTTTTTGAGTCTTTTGATGTAACTAATGGTTGGGACGGTACATATAAAGGTAAACTATTAGAGCCTGATGTTTATGATTACTATTTATTAGTTGAATGTTCTGGTGGGTTAACCAATCAAATTCAAGGAAATATTACGCTTTTACGTTAATATCACTTTTAAATCAAAGAAAAGAAATAACTTCTAACATAACCCAATTCTCACTCTTCCTAAAACAAACAAAGGCTGTCTCAAGTGAGACAGCCTTTTCAATATTACTAAAAGTGATTCTGATTACGCTTCTTTTGTAGCTTCAGTTGATACCTCTTCTTTTTTCTCAGGTTTTGGAAGTAATACTTTACGAGAAAGTTTCCATTTCTTAGTTTTTGGATCTTTACCCATAACTTTAAAACGAACTACATCACCTTCCTTACAAACATCCTCCATTTTAGCGATCTTCTCCCAGTTAAACTCAGAGATATGAATTAATCCGTCTGTTCCTGGAAGGATTTCAACGAAACATCCATATGCTTGTAATGACTTGATTTTACCTTCGTATTCAGCCCCCTCTTCAACAATTGGAGGGAAAGCAATTTGACGTATTTTAGTCACCGCTGCCTGCATATCGTCACCATTGTTAGACATTACTTGCACGCGACCTTCACCACCTTCAATTTCTTCAATTGTGATCACAGTATTTGTTTCTTTTTGTAATGCTTGAATGATTTTACCTCCAGGCCCGATGATTGCACCGATTACTTCATTTGGCACATTGAACGCCTCAATTCTTGGAGTTTGTGGTTTTAAATCAGCATTTGGAGTAGGAATCGTTTCAATAATCTTATTTAAGATATGTAAACGACCAGCTCTTGCTTGATCTAACGCTTGAATTAATACTTCATATGGCAAACCATCAACTTTGATATCCATCTGACAAGCAGTGATACCAGCAGCTGTACCAGTAACTTTGAAATCCATATCTCCTAAATGATCTTCATCACCTAAGATATCAGAAAGAACTACGAATTTACCACCTTCAGCAACTAATCCCATTGCAATACCAGAAACTGGTGATTTAATTTGAACACCACCATCCATTAATGCAAGAGTACCAGCACATACAGTAGCCATAGATGAAGAACCATTAGATTCTAAAATCTCAGATACCAAACGAATTGTATAAGGATAATTATCTGGAAGAACTGGTTTCAATGCTCTTAAAGCTAAGTTACCATGTCCAACCTCTCTTCTTGATGTTCCACGAATTGGTTTTGCTTCACCAGTAGAGAATGGAGGGAAGTTATAATGTAACATGAATTTTTCTGTTCCACGGAAAGTAACTCCGTCTAACATTTGCTCATCCATTTTACCACCTAAAGTTAATGTGGTTAATGATTGAGTTTCTCCACGTGTAAATACTGCAGAACCGTGAACGATTGGTAAGTAATCAACTTCAGCCCAAATAGGACGAATCTCATCAAACTTACGACCATCCAAACGTTTTCCTTCTTCAACCATAACAGTTCTCACTGCTTTTTTCTTTACACCAGAAAAATATGTTGAAATAAAAGGAGCTGCAACTTCTAATTGCTCTTCAGAAAGTTGAGCTTTAAACTCTTCTTTTACAGCATCAAATAATTCTGTTCTTTTAACTTTAGAAGCCAATCCTTGACGAGCAACTTCTTTGCATTTTTCAAAACAGAAATTATGAACAAGTTCCTTAACCTCTTCATTATGTGTTTCGTGCGAGTATTCTCTTTTAACAGCAGCAACAGGAACTTCTTTTGCTAACTCTAATTGAAAATTACATTGTTCGATGATAGCTTGGTGAGCAACTTTAATTACTTCCACCATTTCTAATTCAGAAATCTCTTGCATTTCACCTTCTAACATCACGATATCTTTTACTGTACCAGCAATCATGATATCGATATCTGAATTTTTCATTTCAGATACTGTTGGGTTAATTACAAATTCACCATTTACTCTACCTACTCTCACTTCAGACATTGGTCCGTTGAAAGGAATATCAGAAACTGCGATTGCAGCTGATGCTGCTAAACCGCACAACGCATCTGGTTGGTGTTCACCATCATAAGCTAACAACTGAATCATTAACTGAACTTCAGCATGATAATCATCTGGAAATAATGGACGTAAAGCACGATCCACCAAACGCATGATTAACACTTCTCCATCAGATGGACGCGCCTCTCTTCTGAAAAAACCACCAGGAATTTTACCTGCTGCTGCGAATTTCTCTTTGTAATCTACCGTCAATGGTAAAAAATCTACTCCATCTTTCGCTGTAGGTGCTGCAACAACAGTTGCTAACATTACAGTTTCGCCCATTTGTAACACTACTGAGCCGTCAGCTTGTTTCGCTAACTTTCCTGTCTCGATGGAGATGCTTTTTCCCCCAATAGTGATGGACTTTTTAACTATATTCATATTTGTATTAATTTGCTAATTTATTTGCGTAACGAAGCTACGACTTTTTTTCCAAAAAGAAAGGCAATTGAATTATCAATTGCCTTTCTTTTATTAACTATGTACGTTTAATTAACGACGTAATCCTAATTCTTTCACGATAGCACGGTAACGAGAAATTTCTTTTTTCTTAAGATAATCCAAAAGACTTCTTCTTTTACCTACTAACAACTGAAGAGATCTTTGAGTTCCGTAATCTTTTCTGTTTTTCTTTAAATGCTCAGTTAAATGAGAAATTCTGTAAGAAAACAAAGCGATTTGCCCTTCTGCAGATCCTGTGTTTGTTTCTGATCCCGCATACTTCGCGAAAACCTCTTTTTTCTTTTCTGGTGCTAAATACATTCCAATATTATTTAATGATTATTATGTATGTCTTCTTTAGACTATGGCAAATATACAAGAAATAATTTGAATCTACTTAATCACTGATAAAATAAATCAATTGATTGTATATTTGCCACCTAAAAAAATCAAATGTTTAAAATAATTCCACTTATAACAGGAGTTTTGTTTTTGTTAGGTTGCAATTCAAATACTCCTAAATTTCACGAAATCATTTCGCATACTCCACAAGAATCTATTGATGAATTACTTGCAGGAAATCAACGCTTCTTAAACGATGAATTAATCAATATCAATCATTTAGAACAAATTGAACTTACAAAACACGGTCATAAACCTCATGCAGTAATACTTTCATGTATGGATTCTCGTGTACCGCCTGAAATTATTTTTGATCAGGGAATTGGAAACATTTTTGTGATACGTAATGCTGGAAATTTAGAAGACCACAATGTACTAGGTAGTTTAGAATATACGGTTCACCACTCAACAGCGAAAGTAATTATGGTAATGGGGCATAGTCATTGTGGTGCTGTTACTGGCGCTCTTGACGATATCAAACACGGACATCTCTCACAGCTAGTAGAGCAAATAAAACCATCTATTCAAAACCACAACACCAAAAAGAAATCAGTAATTGAAACAGCTAAACAAAGTGTTCATTTCACAATCAAAGACATACTACACCGCAGCAAAACGATACGTCAGTTAGTAAAAATGAAAAAAATTGAATTGGTCGGTGCTTTTTATGATATTGAAACCGGGGAAGTTAAAATATTAGAAGAATACAAATAACTTAATCAATAATTGCACTATGTACCAAACCTTCAGACACTAATTCTTTTGGTGATCCAACATTAAATAAAGCATCACCTTTATTAACTATTGGTGCTTCATTTACACAAAACACATAACCATCAACTGTAGATTTAACTTTGTGTTCTATTTTTCCGAAAGGGTCAGTAATTAATCCCAACACACTCCCCACAGAAACTTTAGATCCATTTTTAATAATTGGTAAAAACATTCCAGAATGTGTTGCTCGCAACCATTTCGTAGCTTTAATCATCAATGGTTGATGATCATTCTTTTCCAATTTAAAATGACGCAAATCTAAATGATGCATAATTCTTTTTATCCCTTCAATTCCCTCTTGTATGATGAACTCATCAATCGAATTTGTTTTCCCCCCTTCAAATAATAAAATATGCTTTCCTCTTCTATGCATTGCTTCACGAATAGTTTTAGCAATGTAAGAAGAATGAATTACAAAAGGCGGATTAAATACCTTTGCTAAATTCACACTCTCCTCATCTCTAAACACACATCGAATTTGAGGGAAATTACTTCTTTGCGCTGCTCCCGTGTGAAAATCTAAAATATAATCCGTAATTGGCGCAATTTCCTTCATAAAATGATACGCAAACTGACTTGCTAAAGAACCTGACTTAGATCCTGGAAAACAACGATTTAAATCTCTACCATCAGGAAGCTCTCGAGACATATTCAAAAAACCAAAAATATTGAATATTGGAATACAAATTACAGTCCCTTTATTCGGCTTATTCCAACCTTTTCTAATTACTCTACGAATAATTTCCATACCATTGATTTCATCCCCATGCATCCCCGCCATCAATAATAAAACTGGACCATCCTCTATCCCTCGACTCACAATTACAGGTACTTGAATCGGAGTACTCGTATGTAATTTAGCAACATCCAAATTTAGCTCCTCTGTTTTTCCTGGAAGAATCTCTTTTCCTAAAATAACAATCTTCTTTCCTGCCATACTTATATCAAGACGTTTTTCTCAATGTATTGAATTATTTTACCAGCAATATCAGTCTGTGTTGTCTTTTCAATCCCTTCCAATCCTGGAGATGAATTTACTTCTAATACCAAAGGTCCACGTTCAGATTGTAACATATCAACACCCGCAACACCTAAACCTACTGCATTCGCAGCACGAATTGCAACATCTCTTTCCTCTTCGGTCAATTCAATTATTCTTGATGAACCACCTCT
>CANGHE010000009.1 GCA_947453545.1 Flavobacteriia bacterium | reverse complement strand
ATCTGATTGGCATGAACTTCAAATTTTGAGGCTAATTGTTGAATCGTTTCTTTTTCTTTGATCGCTTCCAAAGCTACTTTAGTCTTAAAAGCAGCACTAAATTTTCTTCTTTCTTTTCTCATATTTCAACTGTTAAATTTACACTTTAATCAGTTGTCCTATATTTGGGGGGAATTATTAGTTGATAAATCTTTTGAGTCATTTTCGTTCAATTTTGTTGTTAGTATAATATATATAAAAGGTAATAAAGGAGCTTTAAATCTTACTAATACACCAAACAATCCTGAAGTATATCCAGCAAAAAATCCTAAAATTAATGTGAATACGAGAGACATAACTAAAAATTCATTCTTTTGTATAATATGAAAAAGCTTTGAAAAACCTATATTAAATGGAATTCTAATTGTAAATAATAGCAGTAAAAAAGTTTCAATAGCACTAATAAGAACAAATATACTATTCGCCTCCCATAAAAATGGTCTGTAAATCGCTGTGAAAACTGAAATCGGCATAGCTTTTAGCATACCTATAGGCGAGTAATCTGTTATATCTAAATCATATCTTAATCCACCGTATTCAGCATTGTTTTTTAAATCCGTTTGAATTACTTTAGCTTCTTTTGAAAATTCATCAGCCTTTTGGCTGTTAAAAAATATCAACATTGACATTAAAATTCCAACTATAATAATAGTTTTAATAAAAAATTGACTAAAACTATTATACTTTTTATTATTCGCTAGTTTTAATCCTAATGAGAAAATAAATGGTAAAATTACTGATGCTAACATGAAACTTCGAATATTATTCATTAAAAAGAATAGAATTACTAGTTTAAAAATAGCTCCGAACCCTTTTTTTTCTTCTTTATCTAAAAATAGAAAAAGATAATGCAAGGAATAAATAACACAAAAATATACAATCATATCTTTTGAAATTCCTGTACACCAAAATGCTGTTGAGGGTAAAAAAAGTGTTGCAATGGCGAGATTTTTAGTTGTGCCTGTTTTGTACTTTATTCCCATCTCAAATAGTTTCCAACTTGCTTTAAAAGATAGAAATGCACAAATAATGGTCATTGCAAAATAACTTCTAAGAGTCACCAATGATAATAAAAACATAACTTTAGAAGTAAACCATCCTTCGTCTTCGTTATATATCCAGTTAGGAGGCATTCCAGTATGCTGAAAGTCAAAGTGTAAATATCTAAGTCTATCAGGTTTAGAAAATAAAAATTCTTTTAAAAAGGATTTAAAATTATAGAAACATAAGTTGTTAAGTTTCTGAGCACAATCCCAATAAGCAGTAGTGTCACCTCCACCATATTTTAAAATGTAAATAATTGAAAATATAACAGCAGAGAATATTTTAACATATAATCCTAATGAGTAGTATCTATAATGTGGCAAATGTTTGTTGTTGTTTTTTGTAGAAATAGACAAGAAAATGATTATTACCAACCAAAAAAAAATAGCTAAACCATCAAAAAAACCAAAAAATTGATAAGTTGACTCAGGAACAAACATATATGATGGTCTAAAGTATTAAAATTTAAAAGCAAACAATCTTTTTATTTTATATTTGAATTCAATATTAGGATAATATAAAAGCGATTTTAATAACCAAGAAAATGCTAAGAGATGGTTGCTTTTTAATAGGTAATAATCGTATATTCCTAAAAAACATCTGTTTAATAGATTTTTTTTTAATCTTCTTGGTATTTTTTTTCCGATTTCTTTTTCTTCAAATAATATTTTAAGTCCGTTTAACCTCTGTAAGTAAGCATTATTGAAATTTATATTCACTGAGTTTGTTTCATGAACTAAATAATAAACGCTATCAATTGGTAAGAATTTAACTGGAAATTTATCTAAAATTTCAATCCATAAAATCGTATCTTCTACGATGATTGCCCTAGTATCAAATTGTAAGTAATTAAAAATAGTGTTGTGAATACAAACTCTCGCAGGAACGATAGCATTTTTTAAAAAAAAAGTTGAGTTAATTTCTTTATTGTTAATATGTTGTTTATGAATTATTTCTTTTGTATTATTTTTAACTGTATATCCATTACAAAAATACATTCCTTCAAATTCACCATTTTTTATAATTCGCTCATGTAAATCTTCTAAATGATTTGAACCAAAATAATCGTCACTGTCTAGAAATATAAAATACTTCCCAACTGCATGTTTTGCACCATTGTTTCTGGCTATTGCTCGTTCTGAATTTTTTTGATTTATTAATTTAAACCGAGAATCATTTTTAATTTCGAAAGTCACATGTTCTTTTGTGCTGTCTGTAGAACCATCATTTACAATAATACATTCCCAGTTTGTAAACGATTGATTTTTAATGTTTTTTATGCATTTAATAATCAGATCCTGCCTATTGTAAGTAGGAATTATAATTGAAAAATAAACATTTTGACTCATATCTAGATACAAAAGTAAATTTATAGTTTACATTCAATCCTAATTCAAGAAATATTTTTTTAAAAATTACGTTTTTTTTTTTGTGCAACGCTATAAAACCTTAATTTTGGAGTTTATAGAATTTAAAAATCATATATGATTCTTTCCGTTGTTATTCCTGCGCTAAACGAAGAAGATAGCATTGCTTCAATTATTGAACGCTCATTAGCTTCAAGACAAGAAATTTTTGAAAAAACGAGTGTAACAGAGCTTGAAGTTATTGTTGTTAGTGATGGATCAACTGATAGAACAGTTGAAATTGCACGGAAATATTTGTCAGAAATCAAGTTGATAATTTTCGAGAAAAATCGTGGGTATGGCGCCGCTATAAAACAAGGTTGGGAAGAATCAAAAGGTGATTTGTTAGCTTTTTTGGATGCAGATGGTACCTGTGACCCTCGTTTTTTCGTGAATTTATGTAATTTATTAGAAAAAACAGATTCTGATGTAGTGCTTGGATGTCGTTTAAATAAAGAAAGTAAGATGCCTTTAATACGAAGAGTCGGAAACTTTATGTTTGCTACACTATTAACATACCTATCTTCAGCAAAAGTAAAAGATACAGCAAGTGGGATGCGTGTTGTAAGAAGATCAAGTTTAGATAAATTATATCCGCTACCTGACGGGTTACATTTTACTCCAGCAATGAGTGCAAAAGCATTAATGAACGAGAATGTAATTATTAATGAGGAAGATATGTCCTATGAAGAGCGTGAAGGTGAATCTAAACTTCATGTCTTAAAAGATGGTATTCGCTTTTTGAAAGTAATTTTTACGGCAACTTTTTTATATAGACCACAAATTATTTTCAATACCATTGCAAGTGCTTTATTGCTTTTCTCAATTTTAATTATGTTTGAGCCAATCAGTCACTATTTTTCTCAACAAAGGGTTGAAGAATGGATGATTTATAGATTTATTACTGCAGAATCATTAAGTATTTTCGCCTTTTTTATGTTTTGCAGCTCGTTTATTTTACATAACACGATATGGTTATCGATGTCTAATGATATCAAAAACGATAAAACGAACGGTTTTATTTATTCTTTTTTTAATTCGAAACTATCAACATTTGTTGCTTTGTTCTGTGTGTTTTTGGGGTTTGCTTTGGTGTGGAATAGTTTGACAACTCGAATATCAACAGGTTTTACTCATGAACATTGGTCAAGATATATCGGTTTTTCATTCTTTACCTTGATAGGTAGTATTATTTTGATAACTAAGTGGGTTAATTGGGTGTTAGGACTTGTAAAAGAGAAGCTAATATTTTCACAATCAAAATAATTAAAAATATTTTTTTTGTTTTAAACTATTGATTATTTAAAACAGAATATTTAATTAATATTAATTCCTTCTTTAATAGTAATAAAATGAACTACATATTGATAATAAGTTATTTTTTTCCTCCTTGTCCTCAAACTGCTTCTTCTAGAATTTTTGGTTTTGTAAAAGAGTTTAAAAAAAATGGTTATTATCCAATAATTGTTACAAGACAATGGGAAAAATCGATAAATACCCCAAAGAAATCTTTAGCTTCCATAGGTGAAGGGATAATACATAATGTATATGAAGATTATGAAGAATATCTTTTACCATACAAATCAAGTATTCGCGACTGGTTTTTTATTCGATCTGAAAAGTCTAGATTTTATTCAATAGTTAGTAAAACCTTAACTTTATTTAATTCTTTTTTAAATCCTATTATAACCAAAACAATCCCATATTCTAATTTATATTTTGTTTCAAAAAATATAATTGAGGAGAGAAAAAATCAGATTTCAAATATTTTCATTTCTGCAAATCCGTATTTGCTTTTCAAATTTGGGTACAAGTTAAACAAGAAATTTAATATACCATGGATTGCAGACTATAGAGACGCTTGGACTACTAATTCAATGGCTAAAAATGAAAGGTTAATATTTAAATTTTTATATTTTTTTGAACGCTATTTTGAGAAAAAGTGGGTAAATAGCTGTCTTTTTTTTACAACCGTTTCAGAAATTTATGTAAATAATATTAATGAAATTATAAATAAGAAGGGAATAACTTTATTTAATGGATATACTGAATTACAAGAAAATAATTTTTTGGAAAAAGATGAGGTTGACAGAGTAACTATCTTGTATTCAGGGAGTATGTATTCCAACCAGCCTGTAGAGGATTTTCTTGAGTCAGTTCAAATAATTAACGATTTTTGTGATAATAAAATTAGTGTGTGTTTTTTAGGTGTAGGTTATAATCAAATTCAAAAACAACGTATATTAAATTCAAAACACTATAACTCTACATATATAGAATTAACTGATTGGGTGGGAAAAGATATTTTAAACAAATATATTCAAAATTCCGACCTGTTATTACTTCTATCTTATCAAGGTTTTAATGGTATTCCTACGAGTAAAATTTTCGAATATTTAAGCACGAATAAGCGGATTTTATTATATCCATCTGATAATGGTATTTTAAAAGAAATCCTTTCTGATTCGGGTAACCATTATATTATAGATTCTAAATCAATGTTAATTAATTTTTTTAAAAATTTAAATCACAAACAATTACCTTTAAAAAGAAACTCTAACATAGAAAAATATTCAACCGAATATCAGGTAAAATTGCTTATTATTGAAATTAACTCATATAATGAAAGATAGAATAAAGGTGATTAATACTCTTAGAGGGGTATCAGCTTTAGCAGTATGTTTATATCATTTTGTTGTTAGTACTTATATAGATGATTTAACACTCAGAAGTATTTTTGAATATGGAAAAAAAGGTGTTCAGATTTTTTTTATTATATCTGGAATTGTTATTCCATTATCGATGATTGACATGAATTATAGTTATAGTAAAATTTTCAAATTTCTTAAAGTTAGATTCTTACGTATTGAGCCTCCATATCTTGCCGCAGTTGTTCTTGGAATTTTATATTTAAATATCAGGAATTATATTCCTTCTTCACAAAAAATGGATGTTTCTCCTTCCTTAAATGATATTTTTTTACATATTGGCTACCTAATTCCTTTTGTAGAAAATGCTAAATGGATTATTAAAGTTTTTTGGACACTTTCAATAGAATTTCAGTATTATATATTTTTATCTTTAACATTTCCTTTGTTGATTTGCAAAAAGGCAGCATTGACTTTTATATTTTTCATTTTTCTAATTATTTTACCTATTTTAAATTCTACATTTCACTTATTTTTCTTTTGGGGGAGTTATTTTGGTTTAGGAATCTTGTATGCACTTTACATAAGAGATAATATTAATTACAAAATTTTTATGTTTTATAGTGTGTTACTTTCTATATCAATCTATTTTCACCAAGGTATATTAGACTTAATTATAGCTGTATTTTCGATTATTGTTATACATTATTTTAGAAATTATAGTTTTAAAATTGGTGATTTTTTTGGAAATATATCTTATTCCCTTTATTTAACACATTCTTTGACTGGATTAGCTTTTATTAATTTTATGTCTTCAAGAGTCACTTCTACATGGAGTAAGTTTTCAGTTGAAATTTTAGCAATTGCTATTTCTATATTTTTTGCATATTATTTTTGGAAATTTGTAGAAAAGCCATTTCATAAATTGGCTATGAAATTGAAAATTAATAAATAAATGAAGAAAATTGCGTCAATATTATTCTTTTTTATCAGGATTTTAACTTTAAATTATAAGTTTGCAAGAAAGAAAAACACTTTAATTATTTTCGTTTTTCACAAGGTGAGTGATTTGAAAACTACATTTCACAGCCCTCTGCCAGTTGAAACATATGAAAAGCTTGTATTGTTTCTTAAAAAATATTACAACATTATTCATGTCAAGGATATAAGTAGTTATTTTTTTGAAAATAAAAATGATAAACCTGCAGCAATAATAACTTTTGATGACGGTCTAGCAGATATTAAAGAATTTGTTTTGCCAATCATGGAAAAATATAATGTGAAGTTTAATATCAATATTGATACTGAAATCCTTGAAACAAAAAAACCTCAAGATTTCCTTAAAATTTACGATATTCTAAATGAAAGTCAACCTGATTATTATTTTGACGAGGATTACATGAAGGATAAAATACAAATTAAGGATTCATCTCCCTTTAATGTAGAAGATCAGTTCACTCAAGTTTTAAGTGGGTTATCATTAATAGATAGGAGAAAATTCATTGATAAATTTGTAAATTCATTGAATTACAAAGGCAATTATTATGGTGTTCTTAGTGTAAGTGATATAAAGTTATTGTCTGAAAACAAGTTAGTTGAATTTGGCTCTCACTCGCATACACATACTGTATTAACACAATTAGAAAAAAAAGAACTTGTGTTTGAGCTATTACATTCTAAGATGAAAATACAAAAAGCCGTAAATCAAAATATTGATATTATAGCATATCCTAATGGCCAATTTAATGAACAAGTTGATTTAACAAGTCTAAATGTAGGATACAAATACTTATTAAAATCTGAAAATAAGATTAATGTTATAAATTCTTATTTACCTACAAGTTATTATAGGATTAATCAATACCATGAATCATTTGAAATTTCTATTGCTTACACATACGGACTCTTATCGTTTATAAAAAAAATATATGGAAGGTTATTCAATTCATAAATTAAATAGAAAAAATTTCAATATCCTAATTCCTTTAATGAAGGATTGTTTTGGTATGAATGTTGATTTAAGTTATTTTGAATGGAAATACTTAGATAATCCCGCAGGTTTTGTTGAAGGATACTATGCTATATGTAATAAAAATAATGAAGTTGCAGCTTATTATGGAGGTATTGCACAAAATTATTTTATCAATGGTAAATCTATTAAAGTGATACAATCATGTGACACTATGACGCATTCGATGCATCGAAGAAAAGGATTGTTTCAAATGTTAGTAAAACATTGTGATAATGAATTAGCTTTAAGAAATGAACTCTTTATTATTGGATTTGGTGGAAGCAAGACAGCTCCTGGATATTTAAAATATGGTTGGAAAAAACTTTTTAAAGTGAAAAACTACTTTTTACTCCCAATTTTTATACATTTATTCTACAGAATAAATAAACAATTCTCTTTACAGATTAATAAAGATTTGATAGGAATTGAACATCTATTAGAATTAAATTCAAAAAAAATTTCAAAGAAAAATAAATACTATATAAATAGATCCTTTGATTTTTACAACTGGAGGATTAAAAATCCACTACATACATACAAGGTAGCTAAATTAAAACATGAAGATCACGAACAAATTTCTTCCTATATAATTTATTACACCGAAGAAAATAAGATTATTCTTTTTGATTTTTATTTTCATTCAATAACTGAAGGACAAAGTTTAATAAAATCGATTTATAATCATGAAAGGGCATTTGTGAATATAAAGGGGGTTACATTTTTTTGTCAAAATAATTCTATTTGGAGAAGTCAATTATTACGACTTAATTTTATTAGTAATCCATTAAATATTGGCCCTTTAAGCGAAAAAATGTTTTTTGTAATCAACTCCAATTTTAAAGATGATATAAGTCCTATCAATCCAAATTCTTGGTCAGTCAATTCGTTTGATCATGACTGTCTTTAATTAATCCTTAGCAATGAAAAACAGGTTGTAAGTTTATATTCTGATTTTGTGTTTTTTAAAACCATAGAAAATTGATTGTTTTCTTAGTAAGATAAAAACATTATTCCAATACTATTATTCCCCCAATATTTAGGACAGCTCTTTATCAAAAAAAAGATGTTTTAGGATACATTTTTCATTTGTTCAAAACATTTGTCTGGTGTTATATTTCCGATACTTGTATGTCTTCTTTTCTTATTGTAAAAATCAATATATTTTCTAACTCCTTCATACAATTCAACACCACCATTGTCTGGGTTTAGGTAAATATGTTCATACTTTAGTGCTCTCCAAAATCGCTCTATATAAATATTATCGAGAGCTCTTCCTTTACCATCCATAGATATTTTAATGTTATTATCCATAGATATTTTAGGAATATTGGACTTGTAAACTGGCTTCCTTGATCGGTATTTAAAATCTCTGGGCAACCATATTATTCAACGGTATCTTGATACACCTGAGCACACCATTCCACATTCATTGTACTGGAAATACTCCAGTTCAATACTTTTCGACTATATACATCGATAATTGCAATCATGTACATAAATCCTCTGTTCAAAGGGATATAGGTAATATCTGTTTGCCATACTTGATTGGGTCTTACAATTTTGAGATTCTTTAGTAGATATGGATAAACTTTATGCAATTGGTTTCGCTTACTCAAATTCTTTTTGGGATAAATCGTCTGTAAACCCATTAACTTATAGAGACGTTCTATCCGTTTTGGATTAATAAAATAGCCCATATCTTCTCTAAGCCAAGTAGTCATGCGTGGTACTCCATAAAATGAACAATCAAGGAACTTTTCATCAATCAAACGCATTATATGAAGATTTAAATCACTCTCATGCTTTGGTTTAAAGTAAATTCCAGAACGATGTATTTGTAAAATTTCACATTGACGGACGATACTTAATGGAAAACTTTTTCGATGAACCAAATGCCGTTTTTTATCCAAACTCATTTGCCCAAGACTTTTTTTAAAAAGTCAATCTCTGTTTGTAAACGACCTATTTTACTATATAGTACATCCTTTTCTTGTTCATCATTAGACTTTTCATCCGATTTTTCTTACTAAAAATATCTTCAGCGCTCCCTAAAAACTCACGTTTCCATTGAGTAATCTGATTGGCATGAACTTCAAATTTTGAGACTAATTATTGAAGCGTCTCTTTTTCTTTGATCGCTTCCAAAGCTACTTTAGTCTTAAAATCAGCACTAAATTTTCTTCTTTCTTTTCTAATATTTCAACTGTTAAATTTACACTTTAATCAGTTGTCCTATATTTTGGGGGAATTACAATAAATTTTTGAAGACTTATTTTATGCCACAATTATTATTTTTGATACCTTTATTACCTAAAATAATTTGTTTTATGTTTAAGCAGTTAAAGAAAAATTTAAAAAAAGATTTCTCAAAATTTCAACATCAAAAAATCGCATTATTAGGTGATAGCTCAACACAATTTTTAGCACAATCAATAAGAGGGATAGGATATGAATTTGAATTGAATTTAGATCTATGGGAAACGGGATTTAATCAAATAGAAAGACAAATACTAGATTTATCTTCCGAATTATATGAATATAATCCTGATATAATAATTATATATCACTCTTCACATAAATTACTTCAAAAATTTAATAAAACAAGTATTGAAGAGCGTATTTTTTTTGCAGATAAAGAGTTATCAAATTTAGTGTCATTATTTCAAACTTTAAAATCAAATATTTCAGCGAAAATAATTTACTATAATTTCACAGAAATTAATGATGGGATTTTCGGGAATTTTTCATCGCAAATTGAAACATCTTTTATTTATCAATTAAGAAAGCTAAATTTTGAGTTGTCAAATCATAGTATTAGAAATAAAAATATTTTCATATGTGATATTTCTACAATTCAGAATAAATATGGTAAAGATTTATTTTTTCAACCTTCTATTTACATTAACACAGAAATGGTGTTAAGCATAGAGATTCTGCCTCATATTGCAAAGTACACTGTTGATATAATAAATGCTTTAAATGGTAAAATTAAAAAGTGTGTAATCTTAGATTTAGACAATACATTATGGGGGGGAGTTATTGGAGATGATGGTTTAGAAAATATTGAAATTGGTAGTCTTGGTATTGGAAAAGCATTTACAGAATTCCAATATTGGATCAAAAGTTTAAAAAATAGAGGTATAATTTTAGCTGTTTGTAGTAAAAATTCTGAACTTATAGCAAAAACACCTTTTGAAAATCATCCTGATATGATTCTAAGATTGGATGACATATCAGTATTTGTTGCAAATTGGAATAATAAAGCAGATAATATTCGACATATTCAAAAAATTCTTAATATTGGTTTTGATTCAATGGTTTTTTTAGACGATAACCCATTTGAAAGAAATATTGTACGTGAAAACATTCCTGAAATTTGTGTTCCTGAAATCCCTGAAGATCCTGCTGAATATTTAGACTATTTGTATAGTTTAAATCTTTTTGAAACTGTATCTTTCTCTGAATTAGATGGTGAACGAACAAAACAATATCAAATTGAATCTATACGTGCTGAATATCAGCAAAATTTCACCAATGAAGAATCTTTTTTAGAAAGTTTGAAAATGGTATCTGTAGTAGAGGAATTTAATAAATTCAACATACCAAGAGTAGCACAATTATCACAAAGATCAAACCAATACAATTTGAGAACTTTAAGGTATACAGAAAATGACGTAGAAAATTTATCTAAATCTAAATCTCATAAAACATTTTCTTTTACTCTGGAAGATAAATTTGGTGACAACGGACTTATCTGCGTAGTTATTTTAGCTAAAGAAGATAAAGAAACGCTTTTTATTGAAAATTGGTTTATGAGTTGCAGAGTATTAAAAAGAAACATGGAGAATTTTGTTTTAAATTCAATAATTGATTATGCATTAAACAACAATTTTAGAGTATTGAAAGGAGAATATATTCCAACTTCAAAAAATGAAATGGTAAAATTGCATTATCAAAATTTAGGTTTTATCTTTGTATCTAATTATTGGACTCTTGATATTAAAACACATATAAAAAAGCAAACTTATATAACAGTAAAATGAATAAAGACGAGTTATTAAAAAATGTAAATGAAATTTTTATTGATGTTCTAGACGATGAAACAATTTTATTGGATTATAGTACTACGGCTTCTGATGTAGAAGATTGGGATTCACTTACTCACATTCAATTAGTAGTGGCAGTTGAAAAAAAAATTAAAGTAAAATTTACTTCAAAAGAAATTCAAAGTTGGAACAATGTAGGTGAAATGTTAGACTGTATATTATCAAAATGATTTTTCAAAAAGGAAGCGTATTTACTGAAAGTTTTAAGATATCAGATGAAATTTATTTAGATTTTTCACGAGTTTTTAAAGATTTTAATCCTTTGCATATGAATAGTGAATTTGCAATGAAAAAAGGATTTAAAGAAAAAGTAATGCATGGTAATATTTTAAATGGATTTTTATCCTATTTTATTGGAGAATGTCTACCAATAAAGGATGTTATAATACATTCTCAATCTATAAACTATAAGAATCCGGTTTACCTCAATGAGGAAGTTGTTTTAATTTCAACTATTAATGATTTTTATGAATCTGTTAAGACTGTAGAGTTTAAATTTAGATTCACAAATAAAAACAATTCAATTACTTTTGCAAGGGGAAATTTTCAAATTGGTTTAATATGAATATTTTAATTACTGGGGGAGCAAATGGATTAGGAAGAGCTATTACAAAAATCCTTGCTACCAAATCTAACAATAACATTTATATTACTTATTCAAAATCTAAAAATAATGCATTAGATCTTGCTAGTGAATTTTCAAATGTACATACTATAAATACAAATTTTAAAGAAATTCAAAGTGTAGATAAATTAATAAATCAAATTCCTTCATTGCAACTTGATGTTTTGATTAATAATGCATATATAGGTGAGTTTTTAAAAGCACATTTCAATAAAATACCAACAGAAGAATTTGAAAATAGTTTTATTCACAACTTAATTCCCACAATAAAAATTACACAGTCTTGTATTTCTTCATTTAAAAAAAGAAAAAAAGGAAAAATTATTACAATTTTAAGCTCAGCATTAAAAAATACACCACCAATTGGATCATCTATTTATGTTGCGAATAAAGCATATCTTCAAAAGTTAACTCATATTTGGGCAACAGAAAACTCTAAATATAATATAACTTCGAATTGTATATCACCGAGTTTTATGCAAACAGAATTTACTTCAGAAATTGATGCTAGGATTATAGAAAACATGAAAGAGATGCACCCTAATAAAAAGCTTTTAACAATTGAAGAAGTTGCTGAAACAGTTTCTTTTTTAATAAATTCTGGAGGTAATTTAAATGGTGTAGATATAGTTATGAATGCAGGAATAAATATTTAAAAATGGAATTTAATTCTCTGTCATTTATAATATTTTTCACTACGATTTTCACTTTGTATTGGATTATTGGCAGCAAAAATAATAGAAAACAAACTTATCTAATTTTATTTGGAAGTTATTTGTTTTATGCTTGGGCAGAATGGAGATTTTTAATTTTTTTAATATTTACATCAATACTGACTTTTTATGTAGGAAAATTTATTGAAGAAAGTAAAAGTATAAAACAACAAAAACTTTTATTATTTATCGGTCTTTTACAAGGTATAGGAAGCTTATTGTTTTTTAAATATAGTAATCTAGTTATTGATAGTATAAATTCTCTATTCCACATAGTTCAAATTAATCAAAAGATTCCGAGATTGGATGTTCTTATTCCGTTAGGTATAAGTTTTTTCACGTTTAGAACTTTAAGTTATTTATTAGATATTTATCATAAAAAAATAGATACCTGCAAAGATTGGTTGCATTTCTTTACTTATGTAGCATTCTTTCCTTCATTGTTAGCTGGTCCTATTGATAAGTCTAAATTAATTATACCACAGTTAGAAAAGCAAAGAGAATTTAATTATTTTCAAATAAAAGATGGATTAAAACAAATTCTTTGGGGAATGTTTGTTAAAGTTGTAGTTGCAGATAATTGTGCTTTAATTGCTGATAATATTTTTAGTTGTTATAATTGTTGGCCTGCAAAGACATTATTGGTAGGTGCTTTCATATTTACAATCCAAGTTTATGCTGATTTTTCTGGATACTCAAATATGGCAATAGGATTTTCAAAATTGTTAGGTATTACAATAACAAAAAATTTCAATTATCCTTTTTTCTCTCAAAATATTGCCGAATTTTGGAGAAGATGGCATATCTCTTTAACATCTTGGTTAACAGAATATTTGTTTACACCGTTAAGTATTGCTTTTAGAAACTTTAATAAATTCGGAACAATTCTCGCAATCTTAATAAATTTCACTTTAATAGGTTTGTGGCATGGGCCAAAAACTACGTATTTAGCATTTGGGTTCTTTCATGGATTAATGTTTATTCCATTAATAATTAAAGGGAATATAAATAAGAAGAATAAAAAACTAGAATTAAAAAAACTTCCTTCATTAAAGGAATTTATTAATATTTTATTCACATTTACTTTAGTAACGTTTCTCTTTATAATCTTTAAATGCAATAACTTAGAAGAAGTTAAATATATCTATACAAAAATATTCTCTAAATCAATTTTTTATAACGTAGTTTTAATATATGAAAATTTTAATTATACTATATTTTTTATAGTAATAATGTTCGTACTTGAATGGTTAACAAGAAATAAAGAACATCCATTTGAATTGAGTAATGTAAAAAGCAAATTTATACGTACAATGATTTATTATTTGGTATTATTATGTATTTTTATTTATAGTGTCGATAAAGGAGCAAATTTCATTTATTTCCAATTTTAATGAAAATATTTATTAAGAATATATTATACTTTATTATTCCGTTATTGATAGTTATTCTATTATTCGATTTTATAATTAGTAAAAATCTATCTGAATGTAAATCAATTTCTCATGGTGAGATGGGGGTTTGGAATGATATCTATAAAAGAAAAATAAAAGCTGAAATCGCAGTATATGGATCTTCTGTAGCTTGTTTTCAAGTAAATTCTGGTTTAGTTAAAAAAGAAACTGGCTTAGAAACATATAATTTCGGTATTGAAGGACATAATTTTTTTCTTCAATATTTAAGGCATAAATTATATATGAAATATAATAAAAAACCAAAATTTATTATCTACATTATTGAACCATATTTCTTATCATTTAATAAAGAATTATTTAGCTTAGAACAATTCTTGCCTAATATACGAGAACCAGAAGTAGTTGATTTTACTTCTCAAATGGAAGGTTTAAGATGGTATGATTACTTCATACCACTTATCAGATATTATGGAAAAACTAATGAAATAACTGATGCATTTAAAAATATTATTGGTTTAAGAGAAAATTCTTATATTAGAAAAAAAGGATTTTATGGACAAAAACTCACATGGGATAGAACTTATTTAACATATGTAAAGAGTACAACAGATTGTTATAAAAAAAATATTGATATTAAATCATTGAATCTATTTAAAAAATTTATTAGTGAATGTAAAAAAGATAAGATTAAATTATTTTTTATTAGCCCTCCGGTTCAAAAAGAAGGACAGTCTCTAATATGTGGAAAATCAAAATTTGATCATCTAATAAAAAATATAGCTCTTAAAAATAAAATTACATATATAGATTATTTTAATGATAGTATTTGTAATGATACAAACTTATTTTTTAATGCTAGACATCTTAATTATAAAGGTGCAAATATTTTCACACACAAAATTATTTTAGATATTAATAAATCTCTAAAATAATTTAGAGATTTATTTGTGATTATTAGTAATTGATTGAAAGGTAGTTAGATATATTAAATTTTGATTCTATTTGTGTTGAAATGTATCTTTTCTTTTTGAACTATTAAGTCTTTTAAATCTTAAATACAATACTAAATTTATTCTTTCTATTAACCTTATTTCTGTTGTTTATTAAATATTTAATCAGATACTCATGTTTTTTTTGAATTACTACTAAATCTATGTAATGATAATTGGATTAATCCCTAATTTATGTAAATGTTCAGCAAAAGCCGAAAATCTTCTTGATGCAGTTAAGTTACATGGTTGAAAAAAATAGCTAAGAATGAGATTTTTTTTCATTTAAGTAAAATCGACTGCAAATATAGTTTATTTATATGGAAATAATCTTAGTGTTTTATAGCATAGATACAATTAAACGATAAAAACATACAAGAATCTAGATGTTTTGTTTTAATTTTGGTATTCAACTGTTTTTATGTCTGCGATCATAATTAATATTTTATACAAACTCCCTAATCGATTCTTTCCTTTTGTGTTAGAAGTTATTTTAAAATTATTCTCAATATCAAAAACAAATGAAGGAAGTATTTTATTTATCAATACACATGACAGATCTGGAGGAGCATCTAAAATTGCCTATCAATTAGCAACATATGTTAGAAAATATAAGCAAGTAAACATGTTGGTTAGATATAAAGATCGTGATGAAGGGTGGATTTTTAAGCTTGCTTCAAATGAAGAAGTTTTTGATACGATACTTTCAAATTATTTAAATGATCAAGAAAAAAATGGTGGTTGGTTGGATTTCTCAAAGGTTAGTTTTATCAAACACCTCAATCTACCTTTTGTAAGTGGAGCTAAAATTATTCATTTTCATAATTTACATGGTGGTTATTTTAGTTATGCATTATTGCCATTTTTATCTAAACGAAAGAAATTGATTTGGACACTTCACGATGAGCATGCTATTACAGGACATTGTTCGTTTACAATGAAATGCGAAAATTGGAAGTCAGGATGTTCAACATGTGACTTTTTGTCAATTTACCCTGCAATACAAGCGGATAACGCATTAGATTTGAAAAAACATAAAGAACGTTGGATTAAAAAATCAAAAATTACATTTGTTACACCTTCTCATTGGTTGTCAAATCGTTTAAAAAAAGCTTATCCATTTATTGAAAACGTTCAGGTTATTCCAAATGGTATAGATATTTCTGTCTTTAATCAACATAATAAAATAGATAGCCGTTTGAAATTCAATTTACCAACTGACAAATTTTTAGTATTATTCATTGCAGAATATGCAACCGATAATCCCTTTAAAGGTGGTGAAACAATTAGAGAATTAACACGTTTGAATTCGAATAATAATATTCTTTATGTGACTATTGGAGGAAAAACACAAGAAAAAAGTCTAAACTATATTGAACTTCCATATATTAAAAACGAAAATGAATTAGCATTACTATATAGCGCATGTGATTTAATGCTATATCCAACGAATGCAGACAATCATCCGCTGGTAGTTATGGAGGCAATGTCTTGTAAACTTCCTGTATTAGCACCAAAAATAGGAGGGATACCAGAGATTATTACACATGAAAAAGATGGTTGGTTAGTAGAAGAGTATTCTAAACCTAAAGTGTATTTACAAGTTTTATATGAAATCTATCAGTTTAAGTTAACAAAAGAGGATTCTTTTTATTTGTTTGGTGAAAATTCAAGAAAAAAAATAGAAACAAAATTTTCTGATGTGCAAATGCTCCAAATGTATGAAGATTTATACTCAAAAATATGATTTAACATTCACGATTAATAATTTATGAAAGCATTAATCTCAATTATTACACCTGTTTTAAATAATGAGCAGTTTATTTCTCAAGCGATTGAGAATTATATGAGTGAGTCAAATAATGAAACTGAATTAATTATTGTTGATGGTGGAAGTAAAGACAAGACCGTTGAAATTATAAATTCTTACGCATTAAAAAGAAATGATATTAAATGGATTTCTGAAAAAGATTCAGGACAATCAAATGCGATGAATAAAGGAATACGGCTTTCATCCGGAGAGTATATAAGCTTTTTAAATGTGGATGATTTTTATTCAAAGGGTACTTTTAAACAAGTTACTGAGATATTAAGTAAGAATAAAACGATTGAATTTTTAGTAGGTGATTGTAATGTCTGGAATGCTGAACAAAAATTAGTTTTTGTTAATCGACCATCAAAATTAGAAAAGTGGCATGTATTAAGTGGATATCATTTCCCTGTCAATCCAACAGCCTATTTTTATAAAAAATCACTCCACGATCGAGTGGGGTTTTATAATGAAGAAAACCATTATAATATGGATTTAGAATTCATTATTCAAGCGAGATTAACAACACCATTTGAGTATAAACCCGAAATATGGGGTAATTTCAGAATGCTTCCTAATACAAAAACCATTAGTGACATGGAGGGCAATCTTTTAGAGAAAAGAAAACATGAATTATTGGGAAGATATTTAAATAGTACTTCAATTTATTTGAAATTTCGAACGTATATTTATCTTTCACAAAGAAGGTTATACCCAAAAGTAAAACACTTTTTCTTTCAACTAAGTGATAAAATAAAATTCGAACTGAGTAAACTTAAAAAGAAAAACACCTAGGCTAATCCTTTTTCTTTCAAGTATGTAAGAATTCCGCTTCTTAAATCGATATTTGGTACACAATTCAATGATATAAGAGGATTTATATTTGCGCATGCATACATAACTTCTTGATTTCTATAGGACAATCCTCCCCAATTGTGTTTTGGTGAAATACCTAGTATGGACTCCATCATAGCAGCTACTTGCCTGAGTGTATGTGCCTCTCCAGTTCCTAGGTATATATTATGAGTATGAAATTTATGAATTGATGTTGAATGTATAAGAGTGTCAATAACACTACAAACATCATCAACGTGTATAAAATCTAATTTTTGAAGTCCAGGAGACATGTTAACTGGGTTTTCTGAATAGAAACCATCTAAAATAAAGTCAAATATTTTTTTCTTTTCATCATCTGTTCCATAAATAGTATATGGAACCAAATGAATGATTTGAAAATTTTGGACAGAAGAATAATATTCAATAAAAGCACGAAAAGCTGTTTTCGAAGCAGAATATAGATAGGTATTATTGATTTTTTCATTGCCTGTTTTATATTCCGCAAATGTTCCAAAATTTAAGAACAATTTCACAGAATTAGCGATTTTCAATATGTCAAGCAGCTGAACGCCATAGAAGATGTTGCTATCGATTAGTTTTTTTCCTTCTTCTAACAAATCAGAACTGGTCACATAAGATGCAAGATGAATAATAACTTCAGGTTTAAATGCAATAATTTCATTCGATTCTTCTAGTGTTGCAAATTGAATACTGGAAGTATTTCCGAATAATTGAGTAGCTTTTTCAATATTTCGATGAATAGCAAGTATGCTAACTTCTTTGTTTTTTAGTAAATATGGGACTAGTTTTCTTCCTAAAGCACCAGTAACACCAGTAATAAGTATTTTCATAAATTACCAAATATAGTTGATTTCATCAAGGTCTTTTCGTAATGATTCTTTGTCTGAATGCGGTTGGTCGATAACATCCATGAGCAATGCTTCGTCATCTGAAATGCATCGAAAAGCCATCCAAATTCCTGGGAATACACAAATGCGAATATATTTTTCTTTGTCTGTAGACGAGGCAGTTATCGAAAAGAATTTGCCCTTGGTTTCACTATCTATACGATCATCAAAAAAAACAAATTCAATTTCACCTTTTAAAACAACTAAATTTAATGTTGTTTCAAGATGCTTTTTCCATCCTTTTATTTGTTTAGGCACTACATTAGAAAAATAAACTTCACCAAATCCTTTGTATCCTTCGTCTGATTTTTTTAATCCGTGCCAGACATCTCCTTTCTCGAGTGATATCTGTTTGAGAGGAAAAATTTTAATCCCTTTTATCATTTTCTATAGCCCAATTAATGCCCAGTGTTGAAGCTTGATAAGTATATTCGTTAATTTGTTTTATGGTCAAATCGAAAATATTCGTTGGATTTGTATAATAACATTGGTACCATTCAACAATATAATTTAAAATATGGTTAAAGTCTAATGTTGCTTTCCATTGTAGATAAGCTAAAGCTTTGTCACAATTTAATTTTAGTAATTTTGCTTCTTCAAAAGGAATGTTATCTGTTATTTTGATTAGTGACTTGGATTCTCCAAACCATCTTTTTTCAAGTTCCGATGAAAGTTCATAGACAGTTCTTAATTGCTCTGCTGATGGACCAAAATTAAATGCTTCTCCGTTGATAGCTCTGTTTTCAAACAAATATTGACCTGTTGTTAAATATCCACTAAGTGGTTCTAATACATGTTGCCAAGGTCTTGTTGCGGCAGGACTTCTTAATTCAACGTTTTTTTGACTTGTGAAAGCATTGATACAATCTACAACTATTCGATCAGCTGACCAATCCCCACCACCGATAACATTACCTGCACGAACGGTTGCGATTTTTATATTTGATTTTTTTGAGATAAAGGATTGTATATAAGCATTTATGATTAACTCTGCAGCACCTTTAGAGCCTGAATATATATCTTTTCCGCCCATACGATCATTTTCACGATATCCCCAAATCCACTCGACGTTATCATATGCTTTGTCGCTTGTTATGATAATACAACTACAATCAAAATCAATATCTTTTATAATATCTAATATAACAGCTGTTCCTACTACATTGGTGGAAATTGTTTCTAAAGGTTCTTTGTATGAAGTAGAAACAATGGATTGAGCAGCAAGGTGAAAAATAAAATCAGGTTTCGCTTGTGAGATAACTTGTTGTAATGATTCTTTATCTCTAATATCACCATAAGTATGCGTGCATTTGTTTTCTAAATCTAAGGCTTCAAACATGGATGGAGTAGTGGGGATATCCTTTGAATATCCATATACATGTGCACCAAGATTTAGCAACCAAGTACTTAACCAAGTGCCTTTAAAGCCAGTATTACCAGTAATAAAAACCTTTTTATCTTTATAAACGTTGTTAAATTCCATGAAATGAGTTTCTAATTACCAAATTTTCCAAGGGGCCGTTTCATTATCCCACATGGCATTTAATTCTTTACTATCTCTGAGTGTGTCCATTGGTTTCCAAAAACCATGATGCTTATAAGCTCTCATTTGACCAGCAGCTGCGATTTTTTCTAACGGTTCGCGTTCAAAAATTTCATAATCGTTTCCTGATAAATAATCAAAAACACCAGGTTCACAAACAAAGAATCCAGCATTAATCCACGCTCCGTCGCCTTTAGGTTTTTCTAAAAAAGATTGCACTTGATTATCATCTACAATGTCTAGTGCACCAAATCTTCCTTCAGGTTTATATGCAGTAATTGAGAAAAGTTTACCAGAATTTTTGTGTTGTTCTATAGTTTCTGTGATATTTATATCCCCAACACCATCACCATAAGTAAGTAAAAATGGTTCGTTACCAATATATTTTTGAATGCGTTTCACACGTCCGCCTGTCATAGTTTGTAATCCAGTATCAACTAAAGTGATTTTCCAAGATTCAGATTGATTATTGAGAATCTCCATACTATTATCAGAAAGGTCAATAGTCATATCACTATTATGCAAATAATAGTTTGCAAAATACTCTTTTATCATATAGCCTTTATAGCCACAGCAAATCACGAACTCGTTAATACCATGTGCAGCATAAATTTTCATTATATGCCAAATAATTGGTCTTCCACCAATTTCAATTAAAGGTTTTGGCATCAAGTGTGTAGCCTCACTAATCCTAGTACCAAGTCCACCGGCTAAAATCACTAATTTCATAAAACAGGTAATTGTTCGTGATGCATTATTACTTAATAATGCACCGACTTATTAAATAAACAAACTAAACTAGTAATAATATGTTAATTATTACTCACTATTATCTTAAAATTCTTTGAGTAATACTCATAAAATATCATTAATATTGTTCGTATTTCGTGTTTTTAATTATTACAAAGTCTAAATGAAGAGTGTTTCTATATTGATGTGTAGTTATAATGGAGATGCTTTGCTACCGAAAACTATTTTAGCAATCACAAAACTTGATGTGCAATCTTTTGATTTTGTTGAGCTTGTGTTTGTTGATAATGGATCGTTTAATGATTTACAAGCGCTAGTTAAAACTATTTGGAATAACTCGATAACTACCATTAAACTAAAAACAGTTTTAGAGACAAAAAAAGGAAAAACAGCTGCTTTTCTTACAGGTTTTAACATGTGTCAAGGAGAATACATCATAGTTTGTGATGATGATAATGAGTTGTTTGAGAATTATCTGATTGAAGGATATACTTATTTGAACACCAATTCTAGAGTAGGGGTTATAGGAGGGTGCGGTACTCCAGTTTCTGATGTTGAAATACCTTCATGGTTAAAAAATTACCTTTCTGATTTTGCGTGTGGACCACAAGCGAAAAAAAACGGGAATATTTTTCCGGGTAGAAATGTGGTTTATGGTGCTGGTATGTGGTTTCGTGCTTCTGTGTTAAGAAAGGCTTTAGATGCTGGATTTCAGTTTATTTTTGATTATGTTAAAGATGATCCTAGTTTGAAAAAAATGTCTAACGGTGGTGAAGATGGAGAATTGTGTTGGGCGATTAGATATCAAAATTACGAAATTCATTATTTAGAAACTTTACAGTTCAATCACATAATTGATAAGCATAAGTTTTCTCTCGATTATCTTGAATTATTGAAAAGCCGAAAAAGTAAATATACATTATTAGGACAAGTGTATCGAAGAGCATTAGGGATGCAAACTCGTTCAGTGAGAAATTATTGGCAAAAAGAAATTCTCTATATAATAATTAATTATTTTAAAAATTTTAAATTTAAAAAGAGCTATTTAGTAGATGAAACGATTAGAAATCTGAGTAATTTAGCTTTCTTATTTTCATATAGAAGTAATTATGATGCAATTATCAATCAATTATTAAAGTACAAAAGCAATTTTAATTAATGAATTCGCCCTATTTTTCTGTAGTTATTCCTGTTTATAATCGTGAGGATTTAATCGGTAAAGTAATCCAATGTGTATTAAATCAAACGTTTAAGTCGTGTGAGGTTGTTGTTGTAGATAATTTTTCATCAGACAATACTGTATTAAAAGTAAAGGAATTACAGAAGCAGTATTCAAACATTAAGTTGATTTGTAATCCTGAAAATTTAGAAAGATGTATTTCGAGAAATCTTGGAATTCAGCATTCACAAGGTGAATATATTTGTTTTTTGGATAGTGATGATTTTTGGTTAGATAATCATTTACAGGAAATGGTTGATTTTATATCAATTAATAAAACGAAAGCCTTGTATTTTTCTAATGCATTTGACTCGATTAATTTTGGTCCATTAAAGGATAGAGTTTGTCCAGAACTTAAGGATTATTCACTTTTTGATTATTTAATGACATATACTTTTAATCCTTCTCGTGTTGCTGTACATCATTCAATATTAAAAGAATTTGACTTTGACCCAGCAATTCCAGGTTTGGAAGATTTCGATTTGTGGTTGAGAATTGCTACAAAATACCCTGTTATTCAATTAAATAAAAGGACTGTGGTTTATAACATTCACGAAGATTCAACTACTGCTACAGAGTTACGAAAATCAGATCGTGAAATAAAGTTATATAAAACGGTTTTATCTAAAGAACTATTTAAGGGTATTTTATCTATTAATTCAATAAATAGACTTATGAGTATGTGTTATTATCGACGCGTACTCAGTTTAAATGCATCATTTAATCCAGGTACAATTCACTATTACATTTTAAAAGCATTTTTTCTTTTTCCAAAGGGATATAATAAAAACACTAATAAAACAATGCTTGTGATTTTTATCGATCAGTTACCTGTATTCGGTTATTTAATTAAGAAAATTAGAGCCATTATCAAATGATAGAAAAACTTTCAAATTATAAAAAACAGCTTAATTCGAGTAATATTTTTGTGATTAATTCATTACGTGGTATTTCAGCATTAAGTGTTTGTTTGTTTCATTTTGTGTATAGTACGTATATTCAGGATGAAACCCTTAGGTCAATCTTTTTTTACGGTCAGAAAGGAGTGCAAGTTTTTTTTATTATCTCAGGGATAGTGATTCCCATGTCGTTAATTAATTCGAATTATGATTATTCTAAACTATGGAAATTTTTAGCTGTTCGTTTTGCACGAATAGAACCGCCATATTTGATTGCTGTAACTTTAGGAATCATTTATTTGAATGTTAGAAACTTTATTCCATCTTCTTCAAACATTGATGTTTCTCCTTCATTCAAAGATATTTGTCTACATGTAGGTTATTTAGTACCTTTTGTTGAAGGGGCTCAATGGATTTCGAAAGTTTTTTGGACTTTATCTATTGAATTTCAGTACTATATTTATTTAGCATTATTTATGCCAATGGGTTTGTCTTCGAAGGTGTATTTGAAAGTGTTGTTTTTTCTTAGTTTATTAGCGCTTCCTTTTATAACAAACGAAATTTACTTTTTTCCCTTCTGGGCAAGTTATTTTTCACTAGGAATCATTTTTGTTTTTTGGATTAAGGAAAAAATAAACACTCCAGTTTTTTTAACTCTATTCACTTTTTATTCAATAATAATAATCTTTAGACAAGGTTTTGTGGATTATTCAATTGCATTAGTATCCTTATTTGTGATTTTAAAATTTAATGGATTTAAGTCTAAAATTGGAGAGTTTTTTGGAAAAATTTCTTATTCTTTGTATCTATTCCATGCTTTGGTAGGGTTATCATTTATTAACTTGATGTCAACGCGTATTACTTCTCCATCTGGAAAATTTATGGTGATTTCTATAGCGATTGTAGCTTCAATTACTTTTTCTTATTTTGCATGGAAAATTATTGAAAAACCAAGTCAAGCATTTTCGAAGCGTTTAAAACAAAAACTAGAGCTTTAAAATTCTTTTGTAAGAATTGTAAAATGTTTTAGCGCCATATTCCAAGTCGAAAACAGATTTTGCGTCTTCAATGAGTTGAGTTCTATTGATTGTGTCATTGAGGTTGATTGAGGTAGAAATTCTTTCGTACTCATTTTCTTCAAATTCTTCGACAACCCATCCAGCATTGTATTTTTTTACAATTGTATCGGAATCTCCAACACCTATATTACAAACAACAGGTATCCCCATGGACATTAGTTCTGCTTGTTTGGTTGGAGAAGAGGCCTTTTTAGAATATGCAGGAATGATGAAATAAATCGAGATATTGAATAGAGAAATGTAATAAGGAACTTCTTTATGAAGGCAACTTACCACTTTTATTTTTTCGTGTGGGATATTTTTTTCAGTCGCAACGGTTAAAATTTTTTCTTCAGGTTCATTTGAAACGAAAAGAAAGATTGCATGTTGATTTTTCGTTATAAAGATTTTGAAAAAATCTAACATTTCGGGTAACATGTACCATGTTCCGATCGATCCGACATATCCTACTACAAATGAGTTTTCATTAATACCTAGTTTTGATTTTAATGCAAATTGTTTCGATTGTTCTATGTTAGAAGTGTTAAATAATTCGGTGTCAACACAACAAGGAATGACTTCAATGTCTAGCGTTTTTTCTCTTAATAATTTGGGCGTTTTTGACAATTTCTGCCAAGAAAGAATTTCTTTTTTACCATTTTCAGTTAAAGAAACAATTGCATTACACTCTTCTAAAAATTCAATTTCTTTTCTTTTGAAGAAAGTATATACATATTTAAAAACAGGATTTCCTAAATTCCAGACACCACCATCCACACGTTCATCTGCCCAAAAACCTCTCATATCGAATAGATACGGAACATTCTCTTTTTTTTGAAGCATTTGCGCAACTAACGAAGGTACATGACTTCTGCTATGAAATAAATCGAATGGTCTTTTTTTGTGGATCTTAAATGCCTTTTTTTTGAGTCTATAAACATTCCAAATGGTTGAAATAATAGGAATGGAACCTGAATATGCAATAGGAGCCCAATTTACATTTGATTCATTGCAAATTTGCTGAATTGTATTTTTGAATTTAGCGTACCGTTCTGGCTTTTCGAAGCTAATTAATGTGTATTCGAATTCACGTTTTGAAATTTCTCTGATGTAGGGCAATACTTGAGATTGACCTAAAGAGTCGGTCATGCCATCATATGAAACAAATAATACATGTTTACTTCTTTTATCTTTCATTAAGACAAATATAATAAACAATAGATAATGTTAACTCTATTAATAAAACAAGGAAATGAAAGTTTATTCCACTATTATTTTTTAAATATCCTTTCAAAAAATGCTTTTCCTCCAGAAATTAAACGTTTAAGTTGTCCAGTTGTACCTTCAGTATTTTTATAGATTGTATTATGATCGCTTACTTTTTCGTGCTCAGGTCTATCTTTTGTGTAGTAATAAGTAGCTAATGACTTCCTAGTAACTCCTTGCGGGGTGTTTAGCGGTGTTGGGTGTCCATGAAATGAAATTTCATTAGTTTCAAAAATAACACAACGATTAAAAATTGGAGATACTCGATCTAACATTACTTTCTTTCCTTCAGTGAAATCCCACAATTCATTGTGACCTTGATATTCATCTTTCCAATTTTTATTTAAATAGATAATTGCATTTAAACGTCTATGATATTTTGTTTTTGGGTGAATATTATAATCAACATGTACATTTAGAAATGCACCATTGATAGATTGGTGCAGACCACCTCCAAATAAATCAGGATCTCCCATTAATGGTTCTTCAAATTCTGCTAAGCGATCTAACCAATTACAAAAAACTTCTCCATTTAGTTCATCAAATACATTTTGCATGAATGAACCAGATTCGAATTTTGATTTTTGGAATTTATTTTTTTGATCTAGATAGGTTGTGCCATCCCATTCACCAAATACAACACTCGGATAATTATCATGAATTTCATTAGCAATTTCTTCAGGTAAGAAATTATCTATTGCTACATATCTGAATGGTTTCTTACTCTGAAAATCAGCTTTGATTTCTGGAAGACGATTGTTTAAAGATTCTATATCAAATACTTTCATAACTCCGGGTTTTTCAATTTCTAAATTTATATATAATCAATGAATGGTAATGATGAGATAAATCATTTTTTTATATGATATTATGTTGTTTCCATCCATTTCTCATACCACATTTGGAACATAAGCACATACCAAATTTTATAATCTAATTCCTTTTTACCTTTGAAGAAGTTGTGCTTAAGTTCAGCAATGGCTTCCCAATGAAATATTCCTTGATTCGTAATTTTTTCTTCGTTTATATAGGAATCAACTAATCCTTTCAGTTCGTTTGATAGCCAGCTTGCAATAGGAATAGCGAATCCCATTTTAGGTCTGTCCATAGTTGATTGAGGAACATATTGATGAACAATTTCCTTTACTATGTATTTTTTATTTCCGTTATTGTATTTATAGGCATCTGGTAAAGTTGCAGCCCATTCTATAACCCGATGATCTAAGAATGGCTCACGCCCTTCTAAGCTTGCTGTCATTGTTGCTCGATCTACTTTTTGAAGGATATCATCTACTAAGTATGTTTGATAATCGATAGCCTGCATGTAAGCTAAAGAACTAAATGTATTTTTTGATAGTTCTCTAGATTGATAAGCGGTTTGAAGAGTTTGAAAATTCGGTTTTATATAATCTTTTAATTGTTTGTCTGTGAATTGTTGACTCAAACTAAGCATAATACTCTCTTCACTTGGGTTACGAAGTATACCTTTCATTTTTTCATAACGATTATGAAAGTTGTATTTATGTTTTAAGACTGGGATAGCTTCTGAAGGAATAATATCCATTAAACCAGCTGCAGAATTTCTAAATAAAGATGGGATATTTGCCAATTTGTTTCTATAACGAAGTAAATAATCATAACGGTTATAACCTGCAAAAACTTCATCACCTGCATCCGCACTTAAAGCTACCGTAACTTCCTTACGTGCAATTTTACTCACTAAAGTTGTTGGTAGTGCACTACTATCTGCGAAAGGTTCATCATAATAATAGGGCAATTGATAGATTCCTTCCAAGACTTCTTTTTCTGTACACATAACCTCTGTATGATCTGTGCCTAAAATTTTCGCAGTATCTTTTGCATACGGGGCTTCGTTTAACCCAATGTCAGGAACACCTATTGTATATGTTTTTAAAGGAGTGCTTCGGTCTTTCTGCAACAAAGCAGCGACACACGTGCTATCATAACCTCCACTTAAGAATACACCTACAGGTACGTCTGATACCATTCTGTATTCACAAGCACTTTTTAATATCGCTTCTGTTTTTACCTTAGCTTCATCAAATGAAATGTCTACTTTGGGAGAATTATAAGCGGTATATACTGACCAATAAGATTTTGTTATCGGTTTCGTATTCGTATTCGATAGTTCTAAGTTGAGTATGTGTCCTGGCTTTAATTTGAATGTATGTTTGAATATGCAATGTGGTGTAGGAACATTACCGTATTGTAGAAATGCAGCAACAGCATCAATATTTATTTCTTTAACAAATGCAGGGTGTTTATGAAAAGCTTTAAGTTCAGATGCATATAGAAACACATTGTTGTGCCAATAATAGAAAAAAGGTTTTACACCAGCTCGATCTCTTATACAAGTAATTTGTTGTGATTGTGTATCTAGTATGACAAAAGCAAACATTCCGATGAATTTATCTACACATTTTTCTCCCCATTGCGTGAAAGCGTGTAAAATTACTTCTGTATCAGATTGCGTTTTAAATGTGTGATCTAATTGTATTAGTTCGTCTTTAATTTCTTGAAAATTGTATATTTCTCCATTAAAAGTAATCCACAAGTGATTGAATTGCATTGGTTGATTAGCAGAAGTAGAAACATCTATAATTGCAAGTCTTCTGTGACCAAGCCCAGCGATATAGTTTTCATTTTCAATTACAATTGAATTTCCACCATCGGGCCCCCTGTGATACAATGTGTCGTTCATTGCATCTATATGTTCTTTGTTTGATTTTTTATTAAAGTCTATAAAACCTGCTATTCCACACATGGTTGTTTCTTATCTATGTAGTTCAAAGGTAAATAAAATGAATGAAAAGGCTTGTAAATTTATTGCACAAAAAAAGCCTTAGATTTCTCTAAGGCTTAACTTTTAACTCTTGCGGTCTGGACGGGACTTTGGTGTCGGTCAGACGTATTTCAGTGTCAAGTACTTGCCTTAAATCATTGATTTAGGTTACCTTATAGGTTACCTTGTGCTTTGATATTATTTGTTGTTTTTTGAGTAACTTATCTCTATTTCAAAGATAGAAATTATACTTTAAATAGGCTACAAATGACACTAATTTTAATCAGTTTGTATGGGTGAAATTGATTAATCTTTGATGTATGTTTTTATGGTTTCGAGATCGATTCCTGTGTGGTTGGAAAATTCTTTGAGGGTAATGAAGTGATGAGGTTCTTTGTTCAAATTCAATTTGATTTTTTGTAATAATTTGCGTGCGGATTTTTCACTTTTTCCTGTGATACGTTGTACGTCTTTGGGATAAATACATGTGCGAATAATTTCCATTGGTTTTTGATTGTTTTACCTTGGGTTATATTTCAAAATTAGGTAATTATCATGCTTGATTTTTGTTATCCTATGTATTGGTATAATTTATTGTGATTTAATGGTGTTGGTACTTTAGCCATACACTAACTATGGACTAAACATATACTTATGTGCTATTTGCTCACTTTTTATATCATAACTTATCTTTTTAGGTAATTTACTCATTGGTTGGTGTTTAAGTTGTTGTGTTTGTTGTTCTCAATGATACATTTGACTCATCAAACGGAAATTCAATTCTAGACACGAAGGAAGTTTGAGCGATTGTGAAAGTCATAATCTGAATAGTTGAATGTTAAATTGAAAAAGAAATGGCAAGACAAACTGGCCTCTTGAAAATAAAAGGTACGTTGGATAATGTTACCTTTTATAAATCGAAAGATGGGGATATTGCAAAAATGAAAACGAGCGTTGATGCTGCTCGAATTGCGAATGACCCTGCGTTTGCACGTACACGTGAAAATGGAAAAGAATTTGGTAACTCTGCATCTGCAGGGAAATTGTTACGCGACTCATTGCGAAACATTACCGTAAATATTAGTGGAACGAACAATGTTGCTCGAATTACTCAAATTATGTCTAAAATTAAAAACCAAGATATAACGAGTATTCGTGGACAGAGAAATGTAGGAGTTGGTATTGTGAATGCTACTGCAAAAGCATTGTTGAAAGGATTTGACTTTAACCCAAGTGCGATGTTAGGTAGTATGCTTTACAAACCGTATGTATTAGCTCCTGCAACAGGTGTAATTACGATTGCAGGTCTTGTTCCTGCAACGGATTTAACATGGCCACCAAGTGCAACTCACGTAAGTATTACAGGTGGTTTTTTAAATATCAACTTTGCGACAAACGTTGTTGATTTTAAATTAACAAACGTAGTAAACTTAGCAACAGTAGCTGCAGGTTCAAACGTAACGTTAACTCCAACTGCTGTACCAGCAGGAACAGGAACAAAAATCTTCTTGTTAAAACTTGAATATTTTCAGCAAGTGAACAACATTCAATACCCGTTAAAGAATGGTGCTTTCAATTGCTTGAAGATAATTGAAGTTGCCTAGTTTATTTACTTTTTGGCATTGCCCCACACTTCGATAAACTCAGTGTGACACATAACAAAAAGGTCTAGTGCTGGATTATGAATGCTATTTTCTACGATTCACTACACTATACAAATTGAAACTACCTTCGGTGCTACTTTGTGGTCGCTTTGCCGCTCAAACACCAATTTGTATTACGTTTCGTTTTTCTCGAAAATTACGCATTCATATTCTTAGGCACGATTTATTAATCATCTAAAAATTGAAAAAATGAATTTAATTCAAAGAATGAAATCTCCTACTCCGAATTTCTTTAAAGTGTTACGAAATATTGGTTTGGGTTTAGCAGCTGCAGGTGGTGCATTATTAGCTACTCCTTTTCACTTACCTGAAATTATCTCGACCATTGGAGAATATTTGATGGTTGGTGGTTCTGTCGCTTCAGCAGTTTCACAGTCTACTGTGGAAAGTGATTAGCATTACTTTTTCCCATTGCCGCACACTTCGATAAACTCAGTGTGACTTAAGATGAATCTTCATTTAAACTTAAATTAAACTAAACTATGCAACCTCATCACGATCATACAACCAGTGCTGGAACACTAACCGGAACGGTGTTTACCGT